>DATFUK010000546.1:0-10002 GCA_035260865.1 Candidatus Methylomirabilota bacterium
CCCCGCCGGTGTCCTGGATGGACTCCTCCAGGAGGCGGATGTACTCCGGCGCGTGAGCCGCGCCGCACTTGAAGAACCCGATGCCCTCGCCGATCACGTCCCAGGCTTCCGGCACGAACTTCTTGCCGAGCGCGATGACCCGATCGCCCACCGCGTAGAGCTTGACCTCCTCGCCGGTGTCCTGGAAGCCGCGGTCGAGCAGGAGCGCGCTCGGCGCGGGGGCGGCGATGAGGCGGGTGAGGAAGCGCTCGGGAAAGAGCACGTCGGCGTCCATGATCAGGGTGGGGCCGCTCCGCATGGTCTCGCGGGCGTGCCAGAGCGACAGGATCGAGCCCTTCTGGTACGCCGGGTTCTCGACGTAGCTGAGCCGCATGGCCCCGCACGACGATCCGGCGGCGCGGCGCACCTGGTCCTGGCAGTGGCCGACCACCAGCACCGACTCCTCGACGCCGCACGCCGCGAGGTTCCCCAGCATGCGATCGAGCAGCGAGCGGCCGCCCACCGGCAGGAGGGCCTTGTGGGTGGCATCGGTGAGCGGGGCGAGCCGGCGGGCCATCCCGGCCACCAGGATGACGGCCTTCACCGCGTCGTCCTGGTGGACATCGTGGGGCCGAAGCCGGAGCGGAACCGATCACGGATCTCCTCGGGGGAGTAGGGAATGCGGGGTGCCGGCTGCTCCTCGCCAGTCACGCGGGCCAGGATGAAGCTCGGCCCTCCGCCCGCCACCGCCGCGGCGACCGCGGCGTGCAGCTCGTCGGCGCCCGCGACCGCGACGGCGCGCGCGTAGCCGGCGGCGCGCGCGATGTGGTGGAGGCCGACCGCGCGCGACGGGGAGGCCTGGCTGCCGGTGGAGCCGTAGAGCGCGTTGTCGAAGACCACGTGCGTCAGGTTGGCGGGTCGGCCGCGTCCCATCACCGGGCCCCCGCCGATCATCGGCAAGATGCCCAGGCTCATGAGCAGGTTGCCGTCGCCGTCCCACACGACGGTGGGTCGCGCCGGCGCCGCGAGCGCCACGCCGAGGCCGATCGCGGAGGCCATGCCCATCGACCCGATCATGTAGAAGTTCTCGACGCGGTCCTTGATCGCGAACGACTCGCGGCAGACGTAGCCGTTGGCGTGCACGACCGGCTCGTCGGCCAGCGCCGCTACCGCGGCGCGCAGGGCCTCGAAGCGGGAGATGCGCGGCGCCGGGATCGGATCGTCGAGCGCCAGGCCGGGCGCGGGCCGGGCGGCCACCGCCGGGACGGGCGCGTGCGCGCCGGTCTCGAGGACGCCGGGCGGCAGGAGCAGCGCGACCGGCTGGCTCAGCCGCTCCGATTCGGCGCGGCCCCAGGCCACGTCGTCGGCGATGGTGCTCGCGGAGAGCACGCGGTGCGGGATCCGGATCATCTCGAGCAGGCCCGGGGAGATCTCGCCCATCAGCAGGTGCTCGGGGGCGTCCGCGCCGCGGTGGCCTCGCCAGGTGACCAGCAGCAGGGCGGGGAGGCGGTACATGAGCGACAGCGAGACCAGCGCGTTCAGGCTCGTGCCGAGGCCCGAGTTCTGCATGAGCACCATCGGCCGCCGCCCGGCCAGCCAGGCTCCCGCGGCCAGGCCCACCGCCACGTCCTCGCGCACGGCCGGGACGTAGGGCAGGCGTGGGTGCGTCTCCAGGGTGGCGATGAGGCTCGAGATCATCGAGCAGGGCACCCCGGTGAAGAAGTCGTAGCCCTGCGCTTCCAGCAGCGCCGCGAGCGCGGCGCCGGTCACGGCTTCTTCTTCTTGTCCTCGGCGAGCAGCTCGTCCTGCTTGTTCCGGAGCTTGGAGACCAGCTCGTTGTAAGACGTGGTCTGGATGATCTTGTTGAACTGGGTCCGGTAGTTCGACACGAGGCTGACGCCCTCGATGCTGACGTCGTAGACGAGCCACCGGTCGGCCCGCTTGATCATGCGGTAGTCCACCGGGACCTCGGTGCCGTTCTTGGTGATGATCCGGGTGGACACGGTGGCGAGGTCGCCGTCCGCGCGCTCGGCGGTGTACTGGATCTTCTCGCCGCCGTACGTCTCGATCTTGGAGATGTAGGAGCGCTCGAGCAGATCGGCGAACAGGCCGACGAACTCGCTCCGCTGCGCCTCGGAGAGCGGCTGCCAGTGGCGGGCCATGGATCGCTTGGCGATCTCGCTGAAGTCGAAGATCTCGTTGGCGATCTTGCGGACGGCCACCCGGCGCTCGGGGAGCCGCGCCTCCCCCTTCAGCGTCGGGTCATCCAGGGTCTTGAGGACCCGCTCCACCGCGCCCTTGAGCTGGTCGGTGGGTACCCCCGCCGCCGCGGGCGCCGAGCTCATCCCGACCACCAGCGCGCCCGCCAGCACCATTGCCCCCATGCGAAGCCAGTTCATCGAACGCCTCCCTTGGAGAATGAGTCTAGACCTTGCCGAAGATGTACTTGGACAGGAGCTCCTCGATGTCCACCGGCGGCTCGACCTCGCGGATCCGCCCGTTGGGACCGATGATCTTGTCCGAGCCGCCTGGGCTGATGCGCACGTACCGCTCGCCGATCAGCCCCTTGGTCTTGATGGACGCGATCGAGTCGTCCTGGAGCTTGATCCCGGGCTGGATGACCATGACGACCCGGGCCTGGTAATCCTGGAGCACGATCTTGTCGACCCGTCCGATCTCGACCCCCGCGATCTCGATCGCGGACCCCGCCTTGAGGCCGCCCACCGAGGGGAAGTCGGCGCTGATCACGTAGCCCCGACTCCCCAGGAGATCGACGCGCCCCAGCTTCACGGACAGCCAGCCGAGCGCGAGGAGCCCGACGAGCACGAAGATGCCGACGCTCAGTTCCAGTGCGGAACGCTTCATGCGGTTCTCCCGGCTAGCGCCGTTGTCCCGCGGGCACGGTTTCGATGTCCCCGCGGATGAATTGCTGGACGATGGGGTTCGCGGACGCGCGCACCGCATCCGGCGGCCCGACCTCGACGATCACGCCGTCGTGGAGCATGGCGACGCGGTCCGCGATCTCGAAGATCTCGGGGATCTCGTGACTGACCATGACCGCGGTGAACCGGAACTTGCGATGCAGCTCCATGATGAGGTGATGGATGGTGTTGACCAGGATCGGATCGAGGCCGGTGGTCGGCTCGTCGAAGAAGACGATCTCCGGCTCGGTGACCAGGGCCCGCGCGATCGCCACGCGCTTGCGCATGCCGCCCGAGATCTCGGCGGGGTTCTTGGCCCCCATGCCCTTCAGCCCGACCTGCTCGAGCTTCTCCTTCACCCGGCCCCGGATCTCGGTGCGTCCCAGCTTGGTCTTCTCCCGGAGCGGGAAGGCCACGTTCTCCGCCACCGACATGGAGTCGAAAAGGGCGCCGCCCTGGAAGACCACCCCGTAGCGCTCGCGCACCCGGTCGAGCTCGCCGCCCCGCAACCGGGTGATCTCGACGCCGTCCACCGCGACGGTGCCCGCGTCGGGCCGGAGCAGCCCGATGAGGTGCTTGAGCAGCACCGACTTGCCGCCGCCGCTCCGTCCGATGACCACCATGATCTCGCCGGTGGCGATGTCGAGATCGAGGCCGCGCAGGACCGGCTGGCTGCCGAAGCTCTTGTGGAGGCCCTGGACCCGGATCACGGCAGCACGGAGCCCAGGAAATAGTCCCAGACCAGGATGAGGATGGAGGTCAGGACGACCGCCTGGGTGGTGGCGCGCGCGACGCCCTCGGCGCCGTGCCCGCAGTTGAAGCCCTTGTACGTGCAGACCCAGGGCACGATGATCCCGAACGAGATTGCCTTCCAGTACCCGGTCATGAGATCGGACATGTTGACGAAGGTCTTCATCTCGCCGAAGTAGGTGCCGGAGGACAGGCCGAGGAGCTCGACCCCGACGAGGTAGCCGCCCAGGATGCCCACCACGTCGAAGATCGCGGTCAGGAGCGGGAAGGTGATCACGCCCGCCACGAGGGCCGGCGAGACCAGGTAACGCATGGGGTTGAGCGCCATGACCTGGAGCGCATCGATCTGCTCGGTGATCTTCATGATGCCGATCTCCGCGGTCAGCGCCGAGCCCGCAAGGCCGGTGACGAACACCGCGCAGAGCACCGGCCCGAGCTCGCGGATCAGGGAGAGCGCTACCGCAGGGCCCAGGTAGGCCTCCGATCCGAACCGCGAAAGGGTCAGGAAGATCTGCAGGCCCAGGACCATGCCGGTGAATGCCCCGGTGAGCATGACAATGATGAGCGATCGGAAGCCGATGAAGTGGATCCGGTCGACCAGCCGGCCGACCTTGAAGGGGGGGATCACGATGTAGCCGACCGCCTGCGCGAAGAACCGGCCGAAGCGACCCAGGGCCGAGACCACGTCGAGAGTCCGGCCCCCTAGCGCCGCGATCGGACGAAGCGGCGCCGGCCACAGTTCTGGCGTTGACGACGAAAACATCGCTCGATACTAGCACAGTGCTTCGCCAACCCGGCGCCGTTCTTGAAAAAAACCGATAAATTCCGTATCGTGAGCGCGTGGGGAACGTGACGGATGCGATCTGGTCGGTGGTGGCCCTGCTGACCGGTACCTTCGTGCTCCGCCCATACGTGGTCGGCTTCCTCGCCTTCTTCCTGGTGGCGGGCGCGCGCGACCTCGGGCGGGCTCGCACGCTCGGATTCCTGCTCTGGGGGTTCGTCGTCGCGCTGGGCGCCGAGCTCTGGTCCACGCGCATGGGAGTGCCCTTCGGGCTCTATCACTACACCGGCGAGACCTCGGGCGCCGAGCTGTTCCTCTCCGACGTCCCGTTCTTCTCCCCGCTCTCGTTCCCGTTCCTCGCTTATGCGTCCTTCTGCCTCGCCCGCCGGGTCCTCGGGTCGGGGCGGGCCGGCAGCCACGCGGGCGGGCTCCGCCTGGTCGGCCTGTCGGGCGTGCTCATGACCTTGCTGGACGTCGTGATCGATCCGCTGGCGGTCCGGGGCGGGCGGTGGTTCCTGGGCCATCTCTTCACCTACCCACAAGGTGGGATCTACTTCGGGGTGCCGCTGTCCAACTTCGCGGGCTGGCTCGTGGTCGGCTGGGTCACCATCGGCGGCTACGTGTGGGCGATGGGGGAGGCGCGTCCCGGCTTGCCCCACCCGGGGATCGCGCTCTACTATCTGGTCCTGGCGGTCAACCTGACCATGACGCTGTGGATCGGCGAATTCCTCATTGCCGCCGCGGGAATAGTGGTCCACGTGGCGGTCTTTCTGCTACTGTACAATGTCAGTCGGGTATCGCTCGGCCGATGGTCGGCGGAGCGGCTGTCCGCAACCCCCTGAACCACGAAAGGGTCCGCACGCATGGGCGTTCCGGTGTCTCAGATGTGGACGGTGGCGACCTACGTGCTGCGCCAGAAGCTGGCGGGGCGCAAGCGCTATCCGCTCGTTCTGATGCTCGAGCCGCTCTTCCGCTGCAACCTCGCCTGCGCCGGGTGCGGCAAGATCCAGTACCCGGCCCAGATCCTCAAGAAGAACTTGAGCGTGGAGAAGTGCCTGGCCGCGGTGGAGGAGTGCGGGGCGCCGATGGTGAGCATCCCCGGCGGCGAGCCACTCATGTACCCCGACATCGACCGCCTGGTGGCCGAGCTGGTGAAGCGGAAGAAGTACGTGTATCTCTGCACGAACGCGATCCTCCTGAAGGAGAAGCTCGACCTGTTCACCCCATCGAGGTACCTCTCGTTCAGCGTCCACATGGACGGCCTCCGCGAGGAGCACGACGAGGCGGTCTGCCGGGACGGGGTCTACGACCAGGCGGTGCCCGCGATCCGCGAGGCGGTGGCGCGGGGCTTCCGGGTGACCACCAACAGCACGCTCTTCGACGGGGCCTCGCCGCTGCGGATGCGCGAGTTCTTCGACGAGATGATGACCCTGGGCGTCGAGGGGATGATGATCTCCCCGGGCTACAGCTACTCGAAGGCGCCCGACCAGGAGCACTTCCTGCTGCAGTCGCGCACCCACGAGCTCTTCGCCCGGATGCTCTCGAAGCCGAAGAAGCGCTGGCGGTTCAACCAGTCCCCGCTCTTCCTGCGCTTCCTGATGGGCAAGCACGACTTCGAGTGCACCCCCTGGGGCAACCCGACCTACAACATGTTCGGGTGGCAGCGCCCCTGCTACCTGCTGCAGGAGGGCTACACCAGGACCTTCCGGGAGCTGATGGACACCACCCCCTGGGAGAACTACGGCAAGAAGAGCGGCAACGAGAAGTGCCGTGACTGCATGGTGCACTGCGGGTACGAGGCCACCGCGGTGGACTACACGTTCAGCTCGATGAAGGGCTTCGTGGAGACGGTCGGGGTCACGCTGACCGGCAAGCTGTAGGGGCGCCGCCAATGACCCTCGAGGGCTGGGTTCCCGAGGTCGGTCAGTACCTCACGCTGGCGGAAGTGGTGGAGTTCGCCTTCGACTACCGGGGCAACACCACCATCGTCAAGACTGACGGCGCCGCGGTGGTCGGCTACATCTTCAACCGCAACACCTACGGGCCGGAGCCTTTCCTCGAGTACTTCGAGGAGAGTGGCGAGGGCCCCTTCACGCTCCGCTACTCGGAGGTCGCCAACATCAAGTTCTCCGGCAAGGACACCGCGGCCGGGAACAGCTGGCGGGCGTGGCTCGAGCGCAAGGAGCGGGAGAAGGCCGAGAAGGCCACGGCCACCGGGAGTGTCCGGGATCCTGATCCTGACCGCGGTTGAGCTCGAGGCGCGGGCTCTGGCCCGCCGTCTCGAGCTCCCGCCCATCACGGTTCTGCCGTTCCCCGCGTACGGTCGCGGCCTGCTCCGGGTGGCTCCGGTCGGCCTGCGGGCCGGTCTTCTCGCCACCCGCTGGCCGCGGCTCCTGGCCGGCTTCAACTATCCGCTCGTGGTCTCGGGCGGGGTTTGCGGCGCGCTCGCCCTCGATCTGAGCGCGGGCGACTTGGTCCTGCCCGAGAGCGTGCTCGGGCCGAGCGGCGAGCGACTCAACGTGACGCCGACGCGGCACCGGCAGGTCACCGAGCTGGCCGGCCCCGCGCGCGGCGGCACCCTCGTGACCTCGTCCGAGGTGGTGGCGACCGCGGAGGCCAAGGCGGCGCTTTTCGCGAGCACCGGCGCGATGGCGGTGGACATGGAGTCCTCCGTGATCCTGGCACACGCGGGGAGCGCGGGCTGCCCCACGCTCGTGGTCCGCGGGGTATCGGACGCGGCGGGCGAGAGCGTGCCGCGCGAGCTGATCGACCTCATGACGCCCGCGGGGCGGCTGCGCCCCATGCGCGCGCTGGCCCTGACCGTCACGAATCCGCGGCTGGTGCCGCGCGCGATGGCCCTGAGTCAGGCCACGCGGCGGGCCCTCGCCGCGGTCGCGCGGGTGCTCGCGGCGCTCGCCGCCTCATCCCGGCCGTGAACGTCCTGGTCACCGGGGGCACCGGGTTCGTGGGGGCGAACCTCGTCCGCGAGCTCCTCGCGGACGGTCACGCGGTGCGCGTGCTCGCGCGGCCCGGCGGCGACCGGCGGGCGCTCGAGGGGTGCGCGGTGGACATCGTCGAGGGCGATCTGCTCGACACCGCCTCCCTCCGCAGGGCGGTGGCCGGGGTCCGTCACGTCTACCACGCGGCCGCCGACTACCGGCTCTGGGCCCCGGACCTCCAGGTGCTCTACCGCGCCAACGTGGACGGGACCCGACACCTGCTGGCCGCGGCGTCCGAGGCGGGGGCCGAGCGCATCATCTACACCTCCACGGTCGGCGCGGTCGGCATCCCCAAGGACGGTACGCCCGGCGACGAGACGACGCCGGTGTCGCTCGCCGACATGGTCGGCGCGTACAAGGCCTCCAAGTTCCTGGCCGAACGCGTGGCCGACGAGTGGGTGGCGCGCGGGGCGCCGGTCGTCATCGTCAACCCGTCGGCGCCCATCGGCCCGTGGGACGTCAAGCCCACCCCCACCGGGCAGATGATCGTGGACTTCCTGAACGGCAAGATGGTCGGCTCGGTGGACACCGGGCTCAACGTGGTCCACGTCCGCGACGTGGCCCGCGGCCACATCCTGGCCGCGGAGAAGGGCCGGGTGGGGGAGCGCTACATCCTGGGCCACCGCAACCTGTCCCTGCTCGAGATCTTCCGGATGCTCTCGGCCCTGACCGGCGTGCCCGCGCCGCGCTTCCGCGTGCCCTACGCGGTCGCGTGGATGGCGGCCGCCGCGATGGAAGGCGTCTCCCGGATCACGCGCCGGCCGCCCGCGGTGCCCCTCACCGCGGTGCGCATGGCCCGCAAGCGCATGTACTTCAGCGCGGCCAAGGCCATCCAGGAGCTCGGCCTCCCGCAGACGCCCGCCGAGACCGCCCTCGCGGACGCGGTGGCCTGGTTCACCCACCGCGGCTATGCGGGCGCCAAACGGAATCGGGGGAATGCGGGGGCCATTTCGGGGCCCCCGCATATGAAGAGCTTGACGAAGTGAACGGTCGAGGACAAGGAACCCCGTGAACGCGGGCCAGTTCGTCGCGCGCCTCACCCGCAAGAGCCGCTCGAACTTCTTCTACGCGTTCCTCTGCCTGCCGCGGGCCCAGCGCGAGGCGATCTTCGCCTGCTACGCGTTCTGCCGCATCGTCGACGACGCGGTGGACCTGGTCGCGGACCGCGCGCAGCAGCGCGCGGAGCTCGAGCGCTGGCGCGCGGAGATCGCGCGGGTGTACGAGGGGCGGCCGGAGCACCCGGCGGGCCAGCGCCTGCAGGTCGCGGTCCGCCAGTTCCCGATCCCCCGCGCCGCGCTCGAGGAGATCATCGCGGGAGTGGAGATGGACATGGACCATCCCACCTACGAGACCTTCGACGCGCTGTATCCCTACTGCTACCGGGTGGCCTCCGCGGTGGGGCTCTGCTGCATCGAGATCTTCGGCTACTCGGATCCGCGGGCGCGCGAGTACGCGGTGAACCTGGGCGTCGCGCTCCAGCTCACCAATATCCTCCGCGACGTCCAGGTGGACGCGCGCATCGGACGCGTCTATCTCCCGCAGGCGGACCTGCGCCGGTTCGGGGTGACCGCGGAGGACCTGGCGCAGGGCCGCTACACCCCCGGGTTCGTCCAGCTCATGACCTTCGAGGCGGCCCGCGCCCACGAGTACTACGAGCGGGCGTGGGCCGCGCTCCCCCCCGCGGACGCGCGCCGCCTCTTCGCCGCCGAGATCATGGGCCGCACCTACTTCGCGCTGCTGCGGGCCATCGAGGCGCGCCGCTTCGACGTCTTCGCCGGTCGCGTGACCCTGTCCACGCCGCGCCGCCTCGCCATCGCGGTCCGCGGCTGGCTCGGCGCCCGCCTGACCACCACCTCGTGAAGGCCGCGGTCTGCGTCGCGGGCGCCATCGAGCTGCGCGAGTGGCCCGCGCCCGCGCCCGGCCCCGGCGAGCTCCTGCTGCGCATGAGCGGCTGCGGGCTCTGCGGCTCCGACATCCTGAAGATCAACGCGGCCGCGCCCGAGCCGGCCGTTCTCGGCCACGAGGTCGTGGGGCAGGTGGTGGAGCTCGGCCCCGGGGTGCGGCGCTTCGCGCCCGGCGATCGTCTGGTCGTCGCCCACCACGTGCCGTGCTTTCACTGCCACTACTGCCGGCGCGGCAGTCCGTCCATGTGCCGCCACTTCAAGCGCGTCAATCTCGATCCGGGCGGCTTCGCGGAGCTGGTGCGCGTGCCCGCGCCGAACGTGGAGCACGCCGCCTTCCGCCTTCCCGCCGAGATGAGCGAGGAGACCGCGTCCTTCACCGAGCCGCTGGCCTGTTGCCTGCGCGCGGTCAAGCGCAGCCGGGTGGCCGCGGGCGACACCGCGCTCGTGGTGGGGCTGGGCTCGATCGGTTGTCTCCTGGCGCAGCTCCTGGCCCTCGAGGGCGCGCGCGTCCTGGCCTCCGATCTGCTGGAGAGCCGCCGCGCGCTGGGGAGCCGGATGGGCGCGCAGGTCTTCGATGGCGACGCGGCGCTGGACGCCGCGTTGCGCGACGCGACCGAGGGGCGGGGCGCCGACCTCGTGATCGTCACCGCGGGCGGGGTGGCGGTGCT
>DATFUK010000547.1:0-29059 GCA_035260865.1 Candidatus Methylomirabilota bacterium
CCGCGCGCCGCCTCGCGCGACCCTTCACCGCCGGGCATCCGCTCGGCACCGACGAGTTCGGCCGCGACCTGCTGAGCCGGCTGCTCTACGGGGCGCGCACCTCCCTGGTGGTCGGCCTCGCCGCCACCGTGCTCGCGGCGGCGGCCGGCTCGGTCTGCGGCCTGCTCGCCGGCTTCGTCGGCCGCTGGGTGGACCAGGTGGTGATGCGCTCGATCGACACCCTGATGGCGTTTCCGTACTTCCTGCTCGCGATCGCGATCATCGCCACCCTCGGGCCGGGTCTCGTCAACGGGATGGTCGCGGTCGCGATCGTGAACATCCCGTTCTACGGCCGCATCGTGCGCGCCACCGTGCTGGCGGTGAAGCAGACCGAGTACGTGGAGGCGGCGCGCGCCCTCGGTCTGTCCGAGCTTCGGCTCTCGATCTCGCACGTGTTGCGCAACTGCCTCGCCCCGATCGTGGTGGCGGTCACCCTGAACGTGGGCGGCATGATCACCGCGTTGGCCGGGCTGTCCTTCCTCGGCCTGGGGGTGCAGCCGCCGACCTCCGACTGGGGCAGCATGCTTTCGAGCAGCCGCCAGTACATGAACGTGGCGCCCCACGTGGCCGCGCTGCCCGGGCTCGCCATCTTCCTGGCCGTGCTCGGCTTCAACCTGCTCGGCGATGGACTCCGCGATGCGCTCGATCCGCGCCTCCGCTAGAATGCGGGCGGTATGAGCGACGCCGACGCGGTCCGGGCGGAAGTGGACATCCTGCTCGCGCTGGTGCGCGAGCGCTACGGGAGCCGCCTGGACGCCGAGCAGCTCGCCGGCGTGCGCACCTCGATCGAGGCGATCGTGCAGGCCTCGCGCGCCCTCCGCGCGGTGCGCCTCACCAACGCGGACGAGCCGGCCCAGCCCTTCGCGGCGTACCGCGCGGAGCCGTGATGGCCGAGGACGTGGTCTTCACGCCGGTGCGGCAGCTCGCGGAGGGCATCCGCGCGCGCCGGCTCTCCCCGGTCGCGCTGGCCGAGACCTTCCTCGATCGCCTCGAGCGTCTCGGCCCGCGCTACAACGCGGTGGTCACGGTGACACGCGACCGCGCCATCGAGCAGGCGCGACGCGCGGAGGCGGAGATCGCGGCCGGCCGGTACCGGGGCCCGCTCCACGGCATCCCCTACGGAGCCAAGGACCTGCTCGCGACCTCGGGCGGCATCCCGACCACCTGGGGCGCCGCGCCCTTCAAGGACCGCTGCTTCGATTTCGACGCCACCGCGATCCTCAAGCTCGAGGCCGCGGGCGCGGTGCTCTGCGCGAAGCTGGCGATGGTGGAGCTGGCCGGGGGCATGGGCTATCGCCAGCCGAATGCCGCGTTCACCGGACCCGGCGTCAATCCGTGGAACCGGGAGGCGTGGAGCGGCGGCTCGTCGAGCGGCTCGGGCTCCGCGGTCGCGGCCGGACTCGTGCCCTTCGCCATCGGCTCGGAGACGTGGGGCTCCATCCTTTCGCCCGCGGGCAACTGCGGCCTCGCCGGGCTGCGGCCGACCTACGGCCGGGTGAGCCGCCACGGCGCGATGGCCCTCTGCTGGACCCTCGACAAGCTCGGCCCCCTCGCGCTCACCGCGGACGACTGCGGCCTGGTGCTGGAGGCCATCGCGGGGCGCGACGCCGCCGATCCGACCACGGTGGACCGCGCCTATCGCTACGACGCGGGCGCGCCGGCCGGCCGGCGCTTCCGCTTCGGCGTGCTGCGCGGCATCACCGACGGCTGCGAGGACGCGGTGCGGGAGAACTTCGCGCGCTCGCTCGAGGTGCTGCGCGGGCTCGGCACCGTCGAGGAGGTCGCGCTGCCGGATCTTCCGTACGACGACGTCACCCGCACCATCCTGTTCGCGGAGGCGGCGAGCGCGTTCGAGGATTTGATCGAGAGCGGCGCCATCGCGGGGCTCACCGCGCCGGAAGACCACTACACCCCCTACGCGCGCGACGCGATCCTCGCCAAGGACTACGTGAAGGCGCTGCGGCTGCGGAGCGTGATGGCGCGCGCGGCGGACCGGGTGCTGGCCCCGCTCGACGCGCTCGTCGCCCCGGGGCGCGCGACGGTGGCCGCGATGCTGGGGGCCGAGGTGCGCAGCGCGATCCGGGGGACCGCGCGGGACGTGATGGGCGCGGTCGGCAACGGCGCGGGCCTGCCCGCGGTGGCGGTGCCGAACGGTTTCGGGGCGCGCGGCCTGCCGACCAGCCTGCAGCTCATGGGGCGCGCGTGGGAGGAGAACACGGTCCTGGCCGCCGCCCGCGCCTACCAGTCAGCGACCGACTGGCATCGGCGCCATCCCGCCGACCCGTAGGACGGTGGGCTCAGGACCGGGCTACTTCGGATCCTGGGCGCCGCCGCGAGGCTCGCGCCGGTTCTTCAGCGGTTCGTTGCGGGCCTTCTGGTAGTTCTCGCGCGCCGTCTTGATGGCCGCGGGATCGCCCGACCGGTAGGCCTCGCGGAGCTGCTGCCGAGAGGATTCGATCTCCTTCCGCTCGTGCTTGATGTCCTGGCCCTGGACGGGTAGCGCGGAGATCCCGCCCACGATTACGGTGGCGCACGCCGCGCCCACGGTCCAGCCGATCAGCGTCCTCATCATCTGCTCCCCCGGGGAATCGAGTAAGGAGTGCGAGCTGCGATGATCGAGGACTGTGCAATGCAGTTGCCAGGCCGGAACTATCTGGATTAATTGCTGAATCGAGACTTGGCGGCACGAGGCCTGACGCCGCTCGTCACCCGCGCGGCCCATTTTTCGGCACGCGCTCGGCCGCCGTCGGGCGGCCCGGGTTACTTCCGGCCGGCCTGAGCCTTCCGGTCCGGCGCGGCGGCGCGCCGGGGCGCCTTCGCGGGGGGCTTCTTGGCGTCCGGGGCGGGGGCCTTGTCCGCGGAGGGCGCGGCGGCGGCGCGCTTGGCCAGGCTCTGCTTGAGCGCGTCCATGAGGTCGATAACCTGGGCGCGCTGCGCCTCCGGCGCGGCGGCGGTGATCTCCTTGCCCTCGACCTTGGAGTTCACGAGGTCGAGCACCCGGCTCCGGTAGGCATCCTCATATTGCTCGGGCTTGAACTCGTCGTGCGACAGCTCGCCGATCAGCCGCTCGGCCAGCGCGAGCTCGCCCTCGCGAAGCTTCACCGACTTGCCCTTCTCGATCTCCCCGAAGTCGCGCACCTCGTCGGCGAAGTACATGGTGTGCAGCATCAGCCCGTCCTGCGCGGGCCGCACGAGCACCAGGCTCTCCTTGCCCCGCATGACGAAGGTCGCGAGCGCGACCTTGTCGCTCTTGGCCATCGCGTCGGCGAGGAGCCGGTAGGGTTTCTCACCCCCCTTGTCGGGCCCCAGGTAGTAGGTCTTCTCGAAGTAGATCGGGTCCACCGAGGAGAGCGGAACGAACTCGGCGATGTCGATGACCTTCGAGGCCTCGCCTTCGAGGGACTTGAGCTCCTCGTCGGTCAGGCGCACGTACTGATCCTTCTGGAACTCGTAGCCCTTGACGAGCGCGGTGCGCTCGACCACTTCGTTGTCGACCGGGCAGAACGTCTGCTGCTTGATCCGGCTGCCGCACTTGGCGTGGAGGAGGTTGAAGCTGACCCCGCCCGACGACGCGGCGGTGTACAGCTTCACCGGGATCGAGACGAGCCCGAAGGAAATGGTGCCGGAACCGAGTGAATGAGGCGCCATGACCGTGAGACTTTGCACAGTACCACGCAGGCAGCTATGCTCCAAGACTCCGATGGCAACCGCACGGGATGGTGGTGCACGCGGCGGAAAGGGGCGACGTATTGGGCCCGAGCTCACCACGTACCGCAAGAAGCGCGACCCCGAGCGCACCCCCGAGCCGTTCGGGGGGCGGCCCCCCACCGGCGGTCGCCTCTTCGTGGTGCAGAAGCACGCGGCGCGCCGGCTGCACTACGACCTGCGTCTCGAGATGGACGGGGTGCTGAAGAGCTGGGCGGTGCCCAAGGGGCCCTCCGCGCACGCGGAGGAGAAGCGGCTCGCGGTCCACGTCGAGGATCATCCCATCGAGTACGGGGACTTCGAGGGGGTGATCCCGCCCGGCAACTACGGCGCCGGGTCGGTCATCGTGTGGGACCACGGCTGGTACCGCTCGGCCAAGCCCGAGGATCCGCTCGTCCAGCTCGCGCGCGGCAAGCTCGAGGTGGAGATCTTCGGCCACAAGATGCGCGGGCGCTGGACGCTCGCCCGCATGTCGGGCAAGGACAAGGACTGGCTCCTGCTCAAGAAGGCCGACGGCGCCGCCCTCCCGGCCGACGCGACCGAGCTGACCGAGCGCTATCCGCAGTCGGTGCTCTCCGGGCTCACCGTCGAGGAGATGGCGAACGCCTCCGGGCGCCTCGCCGCGATCCGCGCGCGCCTCGACGCGCTGGGGGCGCCCCGCGGCGAGGTGATCGCGCGCGGGCAGCCCTTCACGCTGGCCACCCTCGCCGAGCGGCCGTTCTCGGATCCCGCGTGGCTCTTCGAGATCAAGTACGACGGCGTGCGCGTGCTCGCCTCGCGGCGCGGGAATCGCGTCGAGCTCTACGGCCGGAGCGGGCAGGACACCACTTCGCGCTACCCGGAAGTCGTGCGCGCCCTGCGGGCGCTGCCGGTCGAGTCCTTCGTGATCGACGGGGAGATCGTGGCCCTCGACGATGCGGGACGGTCGAGCTTCCAGCGGCTGCAGCCGCGCATGGCGCTGACCGATCCGCGCGAGGTCGAACGGCTGGCCATCCAGCGCCCCGCGCTCGGCGTCTTCTTCGATTGCCTGATGCTCGACGACCGCGATCTCCGGAAGCTGCCGCTCGTCGATCGCAAGGAGTGCCTGCGCCTGCTGGTGCCCTCCCTCGGCGCGGTCCGCTACGGCGATCACGTCATAGAGGACGGGAAGGCCTTCTTCGAGCTGGCCTCCGAGCAGCGCCTGGAGGGGATGGTGGCCAAGCGGGCGCGCAGCGTCTATTCGGGCGCGCGCACGCGCGACTGGATCAAGATCAAGTGCCAGCGCCGCCAGGAGTTCGTGATCGGCGGCTACACGGATCCGCAGGGCTCGCGGGGCCACTTCGGCGCGCTGCACCTGGGCGTCTACGACGGCCCCGCCGCCGCGCCCCGGCTCGTCTACGTCTCCAAGGTCGGCACCGGCTTCGACGACGCGCTGCTCGCCTCGATCGCGGAGAAGCTGCGCCCGCTGGAACGGAAGACGCCGCCCTTCGACGGCGGCGCGATCCCCACCGGCCGCGGCCACCACTGGGTGGAGCCGCGCCTGGTCGCCGAGGTGCGCTTCACCGACTGGACCGAGGATGGCGGCATCCGTCACCCGACATTCATTGCCCTGCGAGACGACAAGAAGCCGCTGGAATGCCGGCGAGAGGAAGTTGTCGAGGAGCCGCCCCTCACCCTGCCCTCTCCCCAGAGGGGAGAGGGAGAAGCGAGCGAGTCTCCCTCTCCCCCGGGAGGGGGAGAGGGCAGGGGGCGCGAGCAGGACGAGCCCCGGCTGAAGCCGACCAACGTGAAGAAGGTCTTCTGGCCCGCCGAAGGCTACACCAAAGGCGATCTGATCGCCTACTACGAGCGGATCGCGCCCCTCATGCTGCCGTACCTGCGGGATCGGCCGCTCGTGCTCACGCGCTATCCGGACGGCATCACCGGCAAGTCGTTCTACCAGAAGGACGCGCCCGACTTCGCGCCGGCCTGGGTGCGCACCGAGCGAATCTACTCGCGCGACACCGAGCGCGACATCGCGTACCTGGTCGTGGACGACGTCGAGATGCTGCGCTACGTGGCCAACAGCGCGGCCCTGCCCATCCACGTCTGGGCGTCGCGGGTCCCGTCGCTCGAGCGGCCGGACTGGCTCGTGCTCGACCTCGACCCCAAGGGCGCGCCGTTCACCGACGTGGTGCGGGTCGCGCTCGCCCTGCGCGGCATCCTGGAGCGCCTCGAGCTGCCGAGCTACGTGAAGACCTCGGGCGCCACCGGGCTGCACATCCTGCTGCCCCTGGGCGCGCGCTACACCTACGAGCAGTGCCGGACCTTCGCGCGGCTGCTCGCGGTGATGGGCGTCGAGGCCCTGCCCGAGATCTCCACGGTGGCCCGTCCGCTGCGGGCCCGGGGCGGCAAGGTCTACATCGACTTCGGCCAGAACGGCCACGGGCAGACCATCGTCGCGCCCTACTCGTTGCGCCCGCTGCCCGGCGCCCCCGCCTCCTGCCCCCTCGAGTGGCGCGAGGTGACGCCGCGCCTCGATCCCGCGCGCTTCACCCTCGAGACCCTGCCCGCGCGCTTCGACACGATGGCGGATCCGCTGGCGCCCGTCCTCGGCGACGGCATCGACATGGCCGCCGCGCTCGAGCGCATCGAGGCTCTCCACCACGAACCCTCTACTGGTCGAGCAGCTCCCGGAGCTGGCGGGCGAACGCGGGGCCGGTCCCGGCCTCCTCGTGCTTGAAGTAGACGTACGTATCGCGCCACCGCGCGCCCATCTCCTGGATCCGCCGGCCCCACCCCTCGAGATCGGCCGCGGTGTAGCCCTGGTCGCGCAGGCGCAGGTAGCCCCAGTCCGCGGTCGCCTCCACCGGCGTGGTGTCCTCCTCGGTGTCGGCCACGCAGAGCGCGGCGTTGGCCGCGCGGAGCCGCTCGTACACGTCGTCCGCGAACCAGCTCTCGTGGCGGAACTCCATCGCGCAGCGCAGGCCCGCGGGGAGCTGATCGAGCAGGCCGCCCAGCCGGACCAGGTCCTTCTTGAAGTTGGGCGGGAGCTGGAACAGCACCGGGCCGAGCTTTGGCCCGAGGCCGGCCGCGGTGTCGAGGAAGTAGCGCAGCGGATCGCCGATGTCGCGCAGCCGCGCGAAGTGGGTGATGCGCTGCGGCGCCTTCAGCGTGAAGGAGAAGCCCGCGGGGGTCTCCGCGACCCAGCCCGCGATGGTCTTGGCGTTGGGCATCCGGTAGAAGGTGTAGTTGACCTCCACCGTCGAGAACCGCTCGGCGTAGTACGGGAGCATCTTGCCGGTCGGGAACTTCTCCGGGTAGAAGGTGCCGCGCCACTCCGGATAGTTGTAGCCGGACGTCCCGATCCCGATCATGCGAGCCGGTGCAGCGCGATGCCGCAGGCCGCCGCGACGTTGAGCGAATCCACCCCGGCGGCCATCGGAATGCGCACCTCGACGTCCGCGGCGGCCCGCGTCGCCCCGCTGAGGCCCGCGCCCTCGGCACCCAGCAGGAGCGCGAGCCGCGGCCGACGCGGGGCGTGGGCCGCGACCTGGACGATGTCCTCCGCTTCCACCCCGGGGCAGAGCGCGACCAGCCGGTATCCGGCGTGACGCAGGGCCCCGAGGGTCGCCGGCCAGTCCGGGCCCTGCGCGAACGGCAGCGAGAGGGTGGCGCCCATGGAGACGCGGATGGCCTTGCGATAGAGCGGGTCGGCGCAATGGCTCGAGAGCAGCACGCCGGCCACCCCGAAGGCCGCCGCGTTCCGGAACACCGCCCCGACGTTGTCGGGATCGGTCACGCCTTCGAGCGCCAGCAACGTGCGCGGTCCCGCGGGCTCCATGAGCGTCTCGGGCGTGACCGGCTCGCCCCGGACGCCCAGGGCCAGGCACCCGCGATGGAACTTGAAGCCGACGATCGCGCGGATCGTCTCGGGGGACGCCACGTGAACCGGTGTCGGGGCGTCGTCGGCGAGCAGATCGCGGAGATCGTCGAGCGCCGGCGGCGTCACCAGCAGGGACTGAACGGGAAAGCGGGACGTCTCGAGCAGGCGGCGGACCAGGAGACGGCCCTCGGCCAGGAACAGGCCCTCGCGCCGCCGCAGCTCGCCGTCACGCGCGTCGCGGAATGAGGCGATGCGCGGGTCGGCGGGATCCTCGACCGTTTCGATCTTCAACGCCGCCTCCGAGGCGGCTATGATCCCATGGCGAGGAAGGAACGGGAAAGGGCCCGGCTGGACCGGGCCCTTCAGCGAAGTTGGGAGAGAAGGACGAGGTTACTGGTAGGCGACGATGCTCGTGGCCCACTCCGGCAGCTCGACGTTGGCCGGCCGGGGCAGGTCGAAGCGGATGCGGCTCAGCGCGAACTGAGGGAGCGCCACGTGCTCCATGCAGCGCAGGCAGTAGAAATCGAGCTCGAGCTGGGCGCGGCGGCCCTGGAATTCGAGCGGCTGCTTGCAGATGGCGTGGTAGAGCTCGCCGTCATGGCTCGCGTAGACGGTCGCGAGCGGCGACTTGGCGATCTCGGCGGCCAGCACCGAGTCCGGATGGCGCCGGCTGATGCCGGTGCTACCCTTCGGGCGGCCACGCTTGCGACGTACCTCAGGGGGGTGAGGATCGGTGACGTGCTGCCTGGCTGCGCTCTCCCGGGGGCCGTGTACGCGATCTCGATTTCTCATGCAAGGCCCTAGAGCAAGACGCGTTCCACAGGTGACACTATCTCTAACATGCTGAAATAACTGGATTCGGCCGCTATCTCCGTGGGCCGCTGGGGCCCGAAACCAACAAAATTCGGCGTATCATGCCGGAGGTTGTCATCCCATCAACAGCGGGAGTGTCCGGTACGGGCACACCGCCCGGAGGCTCTGATGCTCGGTGTCGTCGCGACGATCAAGGTGAAGCCCGGAATGGAGTCGCAGTTCGAGGCCGTGGCGAAGGAGCTGGTGGCCAAGGTCAACGCCAATGAGCCAGGTTGCCGGCTCTACGCGTTGCATCACGGGGAGGCGCCCCAGACCTACGTGTTCATGGAGCGCTACGCGGACCAGGCGGCGGTGGAGGCCCACCGCGCCAGCGACTACTTCAAGGCGCTGGGCCGGAAGATGGGCGAGTTCATGGAGGGCCGACCGGAAGTCCTGCGCCTGAAGGAAGTCGAGTAGCGGCTCAGCCGCCGGCCAGCTTCACGGTGTAGCCGAGCGCGCGCAGCCGCGCGGCGAGGCGCTCCCGGTGGTCACCCTGGATCTCGACCACCCCGTCCTTCAGGGTGCCGCCGGCGCCGCAGAGCCGCTTCATCTCGGCGAGGCGCGCCTCGAGCGCCGGCCCGCGCTCGGGTAGCCCGTGGATCACGGTCACGGTCTTGCCGTTGCGCCCGCCGCGATCGCGGAAGAGCCGGACGACACCGTCGCGCGGAACGGGCGGAGCAGCCACCGCCAGAATCTAGCAGAAGGGGAGGAGCCTCGTGAAGATCACCGACCTCACGCTCACGCTGTTCGCCTGGGACAACATTCCCGCCACCACGTATGGCCGGCATACCGGGAAGTTCGGCGGCCAGAGCCAGCTCGGGCTGCTCACCCTCCGCACCGACGAGGGCGCGGAGGGCCACGCCTTCCTGGGCTCGGCGAGCCGGGGCGCCCAGTACGACGCCGAGTCGCTGATGAGCGCGCTCAAGCCCCTCGTGATGGATCAGGATCCGCTCGACCGCGAGCGGCTCTACCAGGCCCTGCTCTCGCGCAGCCGCCAGACCACGTGGCGCGCGATCGGCGCGGTGGACGTGGCCCTGTGGGATCTCGCGGGCAAGGTGACCGGGCTGCCCATCCACCGGCTGCTCGGCTCCTACCGGGATCGCCTGCCCGCCTACGCGAGCTCCGCGGTGCTGCCCTCCAAGCTGGCCTACGCGGAGGAGGCGGCGCGCTTCAAGGGCTCCGGCTGGACCGCCTACAAGATCCACCCGCCGACCGATCCCAAGCTCGATATCGAGATCTGCGAGGCGGTGCGGGGAATGGTGGGCGACGCCTTCACCTTGATGCTCGACTCCACCTGGGCCTACGACTATCCGGCCGCGATCCGGGTGGGCCGCGCGGTCGAGCGGCTCGGCTACTACTGGTACGAGGACCCGCTGCCCGACGACGATCTCTACAACTACGTCAAGCTCAAGCAGCACCTGTCGATCCCGATCCTCGCCACCGAGTACGTGCCGGGCGGCTTCACCGCCTACGCGCCCTGGCTCGTCGCCCGCGCGACCGACTACCTGCGGGGCGACGTGGCGGTGAAGGGGGGAATCTCGGCGCTCGTGAAGACCGCGCACCTCGCCGAGGGCTTCCACATGAACTTCGAGATCCACCACGGGGGCAACTCGCTCAACAACGTGGCGAACCTCCACGTGGCGATGGCGATCCGCAACTGCGAGTTCTTCGAGGTGCTGTTGCCCGCGGAGGCGCAGAAGTACGGGCTCGTCGGCGACATCGAGGTGGATTCGCACGGCCTGGTGCACGCGCCGACCGCGCCCGGCCTGGGCGCCCAGATCGACTTCGCCCTGATCGAGCGCAAGAAGCTCGCGACGCTGACCTAGTCCAGCCCGGCGACCACCGCAGTGAGGGCGGCCGCCGCGCGGTGCAGGGCGGCGGGCTCGAGGGTCTCGAGCGCGTCGCCGCTCGTGTGGTAGGTGTCGAACGGGGGCGGGCGGCGGATCAGGCTGCGCACGCTGGAGCGCACCGGGCTCAGCACGAAGCGGCGCAGCGCGTCCGCGTGGGCCGCCGGCACCATGGTGAAGCCGTAGGCCGGGATGCCCGCGGCCGCGAAGGCCCGGTGGTCGCTGCCGAAGACCGGGATGCGGCCGACGATCTGGTAGCCCGTTTCGCGGGCGCCCCCGGCGGACTCCAGCGCGGCGGTCACGCCGCCGAGGAACGGGGTGGGCTCGCCCACGTCCCAGAGCACCACCGTGTCGCCGATTCCGCACAGCTCGAGGCTCAGCGCTCCCGCGACGTCGCTGAGCGGCGTGTCCTCCACGTAGGCGCGCGCGCCCAGGTAGTCGATCTCCTCCGCGGCGGTGAAGAGCAGGCGCACCCGCCAGCCGCGCGGGATCCGGGCGGGCAGGCGCGGGATCAGGTGAAGCAGGATGCCGACCGCGGCCGCGTTGTCGTTGGCCCCCGGGCTGCCGGGGACCGCATCGTGATGCGCGCACAGCACCAGCACGCGCGGGCCCTCGCCGAGCTCGACCGCGAAGGTGTCGCCCCGGCCCTCGGGACGGGTGAAGCGATGGCGCGAGAACGCGATGCCGCGGTACTGGAGGTAGCGGGGCAGGGCCGCCTCCCGCGCCGCGTTGTCGCGGCCGCACAGCAGCCGGGTGAGCGCGGCGGGGGAGTCGTCGCCCACCAGCACCGTTTCGAGGGGCGCGGGGGGCGCGATGGGGCCGCTGGGGCGGCGGTTGAGCCACCGCCCCAGCGACCGCAGCAGGAGCCGGGCCGCGGTCTGGACGACCGAGGTCAGTTGAAGACGACCACGCCGCGGGCGACCTGACCGGTCCGCAGCGCGGTGAAGCCCTCGTTGATCTCGTCGAGCTTGTAGGTGCGGCTGACCAGCTCGTCGATCTTGAGCCGCCCGTCGAGGTAGAGATCCACCAGCTTCGGGAAGTCGATGTTGGGCCGCACCGAGCCGTACATCGTGCCCTTGATCGTCTTCTCCTGGAGCGCCATGTTGTAGGGCGTGATCGGCGCCCGCACGTTGAGCGCGGCCATGCCTACGATCACCGCGGTGCCGCCCGGCCGGATGCCTTCCACGATCTGCAGCGTGGTGGCCTCGCCACCGATGGCGTCGAAGGCGTAGTCCACCCCGCGGCCCTGGGTCAGCTCGCGCACCCGATCCACCACGTTCTCGTTCTTGGCGTTGATGGTGTGGGTCGCGCCGAAGTCCTTGGCGTAGGTGAGCTTGCTGTCGAGCAGGTCGGCGGCCACGATGATGCCGGCCCCGGCCAGCTTCGCGCCCTGCACCACGTTGAGCCCCACCCCGCCGCAGCCGATGACGAGCACCGAGGCGCCCGCCTCCACCTCCGCGCAGCGGGTGACCGCGCCGACGCCGGTGGGCACGCAGCAGCCCATCAGCGCGGCCTGCGGCCACGGCATCTCCTTGCGGATCGGCACCAGCATCTCGGCCGGGCACACCACCTGCTCGGAGAAGGTGCCGATGCGCGCCATCTGGAAGATGTCCTGCCCGTTCCGCTTGAGCCGGAAGGTGCCGTCGAGCATGCCCCAGCGCGGCGAGGCGTGGCCGTCGCAGAGGATCGACCGGCCCATCGAGCAGTAGAGGCAGTGGCCGCACTGCGGGCGGAACGAGAAGATGATGTGATCGCCCGGCTTGACGTTGGTGACGCCCGGCCCGACCTCCTCGACCATGCCGGCCGCCTCGTGGCCCAGCACCATCGGCAGGGGCGGCGTCCAGTCCCCGTTCATGATGTGCCAGTCGCTGTGGCAGATGCCGGCGGCCTTCACCTTCACGCGCGCCTCGCCGGCTTTCGGCCCTTCCTGGGCGAGGTCGAGCACTTCGAGCGGAGTATTGGCCTTGTAGAGGACGGCGGCTTTCACGGGGATCTCCTTCTGGCTGAAGTTAGGGAACGGCGATGACGTCCACCTTCACCTCGGTCGCCACCGCGACCGTGCGATAGAGGGGTCAGCGGTCCCGCCACGTCTCGACCAGCGCCTGCGCGGCGGCCGCGTCCACCCCGCGCATCTCGAACGTCACGTGGATGGCCTGGAAGCGGTTGGGCGCCGCGTTGCTGCGGATGCCCTCGATGACCACCTCCATGCTCCGGAGGGGCACCCCGGTGTCGTGGGCGTGCTTCTCGATGAGGGTCACCCCGCAGGACGAGATGCCGGCCAGGAAGGCCTCGCCGTTGGTGATCGCCTCGTTGGGGCCGGACGGCGAGTCGAGCACGAAGTGCTGGTGTCGGGCACTGTTCAGCGAGCGGCCGAGCACTCCGCTCGAGCCGGACCGCACCGTGTCGATCTTGACGCCGTCCGCCATGCTTCCTCCGGGTGGGACGCAGCGCTGCGCGCCCGATGATGCGGTGGGGCGGGGGCCCTGTCAAGCGCGGTATCATCGGCCGACATGCTTGGGGGCGCCCTGACGGGGCTACGCTGGTCGCACCTGTTCTTCCTGCTCTCCACGTGGGCGGTGGTGTCCATCGTGGCCCTGCTGGTGGTGGGGCTCGCGTGGACCCTGCGGCTCAAGCCGCAGGCGATCGAGGACGCGCGCGCCCAGCGCCAGGACGTGGTGCGGGTGCTCGCGCGGCTGGCCGACGCGCAGGCGCGCGACAAGCTCGACACCCTCGGGCCACTCGCCGCCTACTTCGCCCAGAGCTGGGCGTCCCACGAGCCGCGCGCGCTCCAGCGCGAGATCGACGCCATGCGGGCGCTGCTGCACATGCAGACCCTCTTCGTGGTGTCGCCCGACGGTCGGCCGCTCGCCTTCAGTCCGATCACCGGGCCGGACGGGGGCTCCAACCTCGACCTGCGCTACGCGGATCGGCCCCTGCTGCAGGAGGCCATCCGCGTGCGGGGGCCCGCGGTGTCCGGCATCATCTTCGGCCGGGCCTCCCGCGATTTCATCGTGGGCGCCGCGGTGCCGATCAAGCTGGACGAGCAGATCGTGGCGTTCCTGATCGGGAGCATCCGGCTGCAGGCCTCCATGGAGACTCTCGAGCAGGCCGGCCCCGGGGGCTGGCTGGTCATGATCGACGCGGGCAACCAGGCCATCTACCTCGACCGGAAGAGCCGCCAGCTCACCCAGGAGGACTGGAAGAACCATCCCTTCGTGGAAGAGCTGAGCCGGCGCCGGACCGCCGGCCTCGCCTCGCTGGGCGAAGAGGAATGGCTGCTCACCCGGGCGGTGATGCCCACCCTCAAGGTGGACCTGGTCCTCGCGGCCTCGGTGCGCCAGATCCTCGAGAGCCAGCGGGCGGTGCTGCTGACCCTGGTGGCCACCCTGCTCGTCTCGGTGGCCATGAGCCTGGCCGTGAGCACGGTGACCGCCGTCCGCTTCGTCCGGGAGCAGCAGGCGGTCGCGCTCAAGATGCGCGTGGGAACGGGGGGTTAGGGCGTCCCGGGGGGCCGTTTCACACCCGGCCGGCCGCGGTGTCTCATGAGCAGAGTCATGGCAGAGGACGCGTTCGAGGCGGTGGTGGGAGCTCACCACGCGGAGATCCGGCGCTACCTGCTGCGGATCACGGCGCGGGGCAGCGACGCCGACGATCTCTCGCAGGAGACCTTTCTCCGCGCGTTCCGGGCGTACCGCGCCTTGCCGCCGGGGTCGAACGTGCGCGCGTGGCTCTTCACGATCGCCACGAACCTCGGCCGCAATCACTTCCGCGCGCAGGGCCGGCGGCGCCGGGCCTACGCGGCCGCCGCGATGGAGATGAGGCCGGACGCGCCGGATCGGGCCGACGGCCAGGTGATGGCCGAGGAGGCGCGCGATCGGCTGGAGCGGGCGGTGGGCGAGCTGCCCGGCAAGCAGCGGCTGGCGTTCATCATGAGGAAAATGCACGAGCTCGAATACGCGGAGATCGGGGCGAGCCTCTCCTGCTCGGAGGAGAGCGCCCGTGCCCACGTCTTCCAGGCCCTCCGCAAGGTGCGGCGGAGTCTCGACGGTCATCTCCCGCTCGGAATGGAGTTCCGGTCATGAGCCCTCAGCATCCCCTGTGCCGCGCGATCGAGCCGGACCTCCTGAGCGTCGCCGCCGGTGAGGCGGAATCCGCCGCGGCCGGGCGCGTGGAAGCCCACGTGGCCACCTGCGGCCTCTGCCGGGAGGAGCTCGCGAACTACCGCGTCCTCGAGGGCATGATGGACACGCTGCGGCGCGCGCCGCTCCGCGACGAGGACGCGACCCTCGCGCGCGCGCAGCTCGCCTCGCGGCTCTCGGACCTGCGCTCGCGCCTGGTGGGCTTCGGGATCTTCCCGTCGCCGCTGGGACGCATCCTCATCGGCCGCTCCGAGCAGGGGGTGGCCCTGGTGCAGTACCTCCCCGCGGACGGCTCGCTGTCCGCGCACGTGCGTCGACTCCTCGGCGAGGACGCGGTCGAGGATCGCCCGGCGACGGAGGGGCTGCGGGCGGAGCTCGTGGACTATCTGGAGGGCCGGCGCGCGCGGCTCGACTGGCCGCTCGACGTGCGGCGGATGCGAAGCGACTTTCAGCGGCGCGTGCTCGAGGCGACCGCCGCACTGCCCTACGGCGCGGTCACCTCCTACGCGGGGATCGCCGCGCGCATCGGGGCGCCCTCCGCGGTGCGGCCGGTCGCGCAGGCGCTGCGCTGGAACCCGCTCCCGATCGTCATCCCCTGCCACCGGGTGATCGGCGGGTCCGGCGCGCTCACCGGCTACGCGGGCCGTCGCGTCGAGCTCAAGCAGCGCCTGCTCGCGGTAGAGGGCGTGAAGACGGTCGCGGGGCGGAACGACTTCAAGGTGGACCGGGAGGCGATGTACACGATGGTCACCGGCGACAGTGAGTACTGCGTGCCGACCTGCGGCTCGCTCCTCTCCAAGCCGCTGTCCGAGCTCACGCTGTTCGGCACGCGGGACCGGGCCGAGGCCGCCGGCTTCGCGCCCTGCACCAGCTGCCGGCCCGATCTGCATCCGCTCCCGGCCTGATCCGTCCGCATCGCGCTCCGCCGTTTCACACCGCTCCGCCCCCGGGGTCTCAATCTACGAAGAGACGGTAATCATCAGCGGAGGAGAGAGCGATGAACCCGGAGACGGAGACCACGATCATGATCGCGTTGCTTCCATTCGTGGCGGTGTGGGCGCTGCTCGACCTGAGTCGGCGCATTCAGCGGCGCCGGGAGGAGCGGGTGGCCCGGCAGATCGTGCTGACCGAGGCCATCCACCGTGAGCTCGGCGCCGTCGCGGCCCCCGACGTCACGCGGAGCCTGTCCGGGGAGTGGACGGTCTCGATGCGGCTACCGCTCGAGCGCGAGGCCACGGTTGGCGTCATCACCCGGCTCACCCAGGACGTCTTCCGCCGGCTCGACCGGCAGGATCCACCGCGGCTCCGCCTCGTCCTGATCCCCCAGGTGGCGCGCCCTTGGCAGCGCGGCCGGGTCGTGAGTACGACGCGCCCGGCCGACCGGCTCGGCCGGGCGGCCTAGGGGCGGAGCGCGGCCATGGACTTCAATCTCTACGCGACCGAGAAGATCGCGGCGGGGCGCCTTGCCGATCTGCGCGCGGCCAGCGCGCAGGCGGCCCTGATCAGAACGGCCCGGATCGGGCCGCGCGGGGTGGGCCCCGTGCTGGGCGGAGCGCTCATCCGGCTCGGCCACTGGCTGGCCCCCGACGAGGCGGGCGCGGCGTCGAACCCGGGGGTGCGGGTGGCCCGCCGAGCGTAGTATGCTTGCCCCCAGGCCGGGGAGGGCCGGGGCCATGGCGGGGATGACGTTCGATCGGCGGGAGCAGGATCTCGGCAACATCTTGCTGCTGGAGCACGTGAACGTGCGGGTGCCGGATCAGCACGCGGCCACGCTGTTCTACATCGCGGGGCTCGGGCTCACGCGCGATCCCTACCTGATGGTGAGCGTGGAGAACATGTGGGCGAACGCGGGGCAGACCCAGTTCCACCTGCCCACCGGGGCGCCCAACGTGCTGCAGGGCCACGTGGAGCTGGTGGTCCCGGACCTCGACGCGCTGATGCGGCGGCTGGCCGCGGTGCGCGAGCCGCTCGCGGCCACCCGGTTCGCCTACGAGATGCGCGACAAGCACGTGGCGGTGACGTGCCCGTGGGGCAACCAGTTCCGCTGCGTGGGCCCCGCGCCCGAGTACGGTGACATGACGCTCGGGATCTCGCGGGTGGAAGTGCCGGTAGCGCGCGGCGCGGCCGCGGGCATCGCGTCCTTCTACAAGACCGCGCTCAAGGCCACCGCCGCGGTGAGCCAGGACGACGCCGGCCAGGCCGCGCGCATCAGCGTCGGCAACCGCCAGGAGATGGTGTTCCGCGAGACCGACGCGACGATCGCCCCCTACGACGGCCATCACGTCGCGGTCTACATCTCCGACTTCTCGGGCCCGCACGCGTGGCTGGTGGAGCACGGGCTCCTGACCGAGGAGAGCAATCCGTACCAGTACCGCTTCCAGGTGATCGCCGACCCGGAGAGTGGCGGGCGTCTCTCGGAGATCGAGCACGAGGTTCGCTGTGCGACCCATCCCATGTACATGCGCCCGCTGATCAACCGTAACGCGGCTCAGCGCCAGGCCACCTACGTGCGGGGCCGGGACGCGTTCGTGCCCGGGCTGCTCTAGCTCCGGCCTTCGACGCCGAGGAGGATCGCATGCTCGCCGACCGATACGTCAAGGGTGTGCTCACCGTGATCGCGCTCGCCCTCGTGGCCATCGCCGCCCACCTCTGGCAGGGCCAGCTCCGGCCGGCCGCGGTGGACGCCCAGCCGCTCCCGAAGCACGAGGTCGGCATCCCCAAGGCGTGGGGGAAGCTGGTGGGCTTCTCGAACAACAACCTCCTGCTCGAGAGTAGCGACGGCGTGCTCCGCATCGTGGACGTGGACGGCAAGGAGCCGGAGTACCCCAAGATCAAGGTGCAGGTGCGCTGGAAGTAACCCGACCGCGCGCGGTCCTCGGGCCGGCCGCCCTCGTCCTGCTGCTGGCGGCGGGCGTCGCCCACGCCGGGTTCGAGGACGGTCGCCGCGCCTACAGCCGCGCCGACTACGCGACCGCCTACCGCGAGTGGCGTCCCCTCGCCGAGGGCGGTGACGCGGCCGCTCAGTTCCTGGTGGGCTTCATGCACGAGCGCGGGCAGGGGCTCCCGCCGGATCCCGCCGAGGCCGTCGCCTGGTATCGCCGCGCCGCGCAGCAGGGCGACGTGCAGGCCCAGTTCCGCCTGGGCTTCCTCTACGCCTATGGTCGCGGCGTGGACCGTGACGATCTACAGGCCGCCGACTGGTACGGCCGCGCCGCCGCGCAGGGCAATCGCGCGGCCCAGGGCGCGCTCGACGAGCTGCGCGCGGAAGGCCGGCTGACCATCCCGGGCGGCACGCGCGACGCGCTGCTGCTGCGGAGCGCGGCCGACCGCGGCGGCGCCACCGCTCAGTACCAGCTCGCCTTGCGCTACACCACCGGCGAAGGTGTGGCGCAGGATAACGAGCAGGCCGTGTACTGGTACCGGCTCGCGGCCGAGCAGGGGATCGCGCCCGCCCAGTACCAGCTCGGCCTGCGCTACGCCAACGGCGATGGCGTCACCCGCGACTACGCGGAAGCCGTGAAGTGGTACCGGCGGGCCGCCGAGCAGGGCGTGGCCTTCGCCCAGTTCAACCTGGGTGTGCGCTACGCCAACGGCCAGGGGGTGGCGCGCGATCCGGTGCTGGCCTACCAGTGGTTCAGCGTCGCGGCCCGGAGCCTCCTCGGCAAGGAGGCGGACACCGCGCGCCAGGCGCGGGACTCGGTCAAGGCACAGCTCTCCCCCGAGCAGCTCGCCCGCGGCGAGGAGCTGGTGCGAAGCTGGCGGGCGAAGCCGGAAGCGACCAGCGCGCCGGTCGCTACGCCTCGAAGGTGATGTCCTGGGCGCCTTCCCAGCAGAGGAGGCGTCCCACCTCGGGCAAGTGCGCGCGGCCCTCGTCGATCGTGAGGAAGTGGTTGCCGGCCAGCGGGCCGTGCACGCTCCCGAAGCGCGCGCGCCCGTACGGGAAGAGGATCTCGGTCTCGCTGATCCCGGCGGGATAGAAGAGCAGCGCGCCGGGCGCGGGCTCGCTCGTCGCGTTCTCCGCGCCCACCCCGAGGTCGAAATCGCCGAGCGGGATCCAGCCCGCCTCGCCGCTCCAGCGCGCCTGGATGATGCGCTGGCGATAGGGCAGGAGCCGGCGGAAGCCGGCGCAGGTGCGGGGCGCCGCCGCTTCTTCCCAGCGCGCGGTGAAGGCCAGCGGCCCGAGCCGGATGCGGAGCGGACTCATCGGTCGGGCCGGATGCTACCGGGCGCCTCCCCTCGTGTCAAACGCGTGTAGTATCCGGCACGGGACCATGAACCGGATCTGGCAGAAGCACTGGCCGCCCGGCCTCGACGAGGCCCGCATCCGGCTCCCCGGCGAGTCGATCACCACGTTCCTCAAGGCCAGCGCGGCGCGCACCCCGCGCCGGCCCGCCATCGTGTTCTACGGGCGCGAGATCACCTTCGCCGAGCTCGACGACGCGAGCGATCGCTTCGCGGGCTGGCTCCGCGCCCGCGGGATCGGGCCGGGCGACCGGGTCGCGCTGTACCTCGAGAACTGCCCCCAGTTCGCGATCGCCCACTTCGGCGCCCTCAAGGCGGGGGCCATCACCGTCCCGCTCAATCCCATGCACAAGGCCATCGAGCTCCAGCACGAGCTGGAGGATTCGGGCGCGCGGGTGCTCGTGGCCGCCCATGCGGGTCGGGAGATCGTGGAGTCGGTCCGCGCGGACACCCCGGTCGAGGTGGTCGCGCTGGTCGGGTATCGCGACTATGTGCCCGAGCGACCGAGCCTGCCCCCGCCCCCGTCCCTGCTCGAGGAGGCGGCCGGCCCGGTGGCCGGGCGCGCGGCGGGCCTCGAGCTGTTCCAGGCGATCGCGGCGGCCCCGGCCCGGCTGCAGTCGCCGGAGCCGCGCGCGCAGCACGACACCGCGCTGATCCAGTACACCTCGGGCACGACGGGCGCGCCCAAGGGCGCCGAGCTGACCCACGGCAACATCACCGCGAACTGCGAGCTGATGCGCGCCTTCTTCGGCTTCACCCCGGCCGACGTGATGCTGGGGGTGGTGCCGTGGTTCCACATCACCGGGATGGAAGTGCAGCTCAACATGATGGCCTATACCGGCGCGACCCTGGTGGCCCTGCACCGCTTCGACGTGGAGACCGCGCTGCGCGCCATCCAGCAGTATCGCTGCACGATCACGACCCTGATCGCCACCGTCAACGTGGCGATCGTGAACCACCCGAAGACGCCCGAGTACGATCTGGGCTCGCTGCGTCTCTGCACGTCGGGCGGCGCGCCGGTGCCGCCCGAGATCGCGCGGCGCTGGGAAGCCATCACCGGGCACCGGCTCGTGGAGGGCTACGGGCTCACCGAGACCACCGCGCCCAGCCATTCGAACCCGCCGCACCGCCCGCGCTACGGCACGGTTGGGGTGCCGCTGCCGTTCACCGGCGTGCGCATCGTGAGCCTCGACGACGGCGCGACCGAGCTGCCCCTGGGCGAGTCGGGCGAGATCACGGTGCGGGGCCCCATGGTCACCAAGGGGTACTGGCGGCGGCCCGACGCGACCGCGGAGGCGATCCAGGACGGGTGGCTCCGCACCGGCGACGTCGGGCGCGTGGACGAGGAGGGCTACTTCACGATCGAGGAGCGCAAGAAGGACATGATCAAGGCCTCGGGCTACAGCGTCTTCCCGGCCGAGGTGGAGGCGATCATGTACCGGCACCCCGCGGTGGCGGAGGTCGGCGTGGTGGGCGTCCCCGACGCGTACCGCGGCGAGGACGTGCTCGCCTTCGTGGTGCGGCAGCCGGAGGCGCGCGCCACCGAGCGCGAGCTCGTCGAGTGGTGCCGCGCCCAGATGGCGGTCTACAAGGCGCCGCGCGCGGTGCGCTTCGTGCCCGCTCTGCCCAAGACCGCCTCGGGCAAGATCGTCAAGCGCACCCTGCGCGAGCAGGCCCGCGATGCCGCCGGCTGAGCCCTCAGCGGCGGCGGCGCACTTTCCGGGCGGGAGCGCTCGCGCGCGCCTTGCGCCGCGGCGCGTCCGCCTTCTTCTCGGGCAGGACCGCGGTCGCCTCGATCTCGATGAGGAGGTCCGGGCGAACGAACTGGGAGATCTCGATCAGGGTGCTCGCGGGCCGGCTCTTCCCGAAGTACTCCTTGCGCACCGTGTTGACCGCCTCCCGATGCGCCACGTTCTTGAGGAACACGGTCACCTTGCAGACGTCGGCGAAGGTGGCGCCCGCCGCGGCCAGGCAGCGCTTGATGTTCTCGTGGGTCTGGCGGGTCTGGGCCACGATGTCGCTGCCGCCGACCGTGCGGCCCTGGTCGTCGCTCGCCACGCAGCCGGAGACGAACACGAGCCGCCCGGCGCGGACCACGTGGACGAAGTGGCTGATGGGCTCCGGCATACCCGGCACCCAGATCTCTTCCCGATGAGCTGTCGGCATCGCCTTCTCCTCGCGCGCAGGGGGTGGAAGTGCGCGGCGATTATTCTCCGGCGGGGCCCGATGGTCAAGCCGTGTCCACGAAAACGCCGTCTCCTGACACCGGTCGTCAGCGGAGCGGCACCGGCCGCCGCCAACTCCGGAATTTCTCGATGATTCCCGAGCGCCGCTCGTGGTCCGACTCTTGCTCTTCCCGGACGTCATGATCAAACGACTCGCCACCGCCCTGCTCATCGCGCTCTCCCTGCTCGTGTTCCCCGCCACGCGGCTCCCCGCGCAAACGCTCGACCCGGCCGCCGCGGAGGCGCTCGCCGCGACGCTCCGGATGCTGGCGGACCCGGCGGCCCGGGGCCAGATCCTCGCCACCGACCCGAACGCCGCCGCGGTCGACCGGCAGGTCCAGGGCATGGCGGGGTCCTCCCAGCTCGCCCAGGAGGTCTACGGGCTCGCGGCCGAGGTCTTCGCGGACCTCGCGCGGAGCACCGGCGGCGACCCGCGACAGCTGAGCGCGGCGCTCGACCGCGCCAAGTCCGACCCGGCCGGCTTCGCGGCGATGCTCCGCCCGGAGACGCTCGACCGGTTGCGGGCCCTGGCCACCCGGATCTCGGACACCCAGCGCTGAGCCATGGACGACATCAATCTGCTCAAGGGCCGGATGGCGGAGGCGCTGGTCGAGGGGATCTTCAAGCGCGCGCAGTACATGGTGGCGCGGGTGGCCCGCGAGACCCAGGTGTCCGCGCTCATGCGCACGGGGCAGAGCGTGCCCGACTTCGTGGTCTGGAAGGCGCTCGACGAGCCGAGCCTGGGCCACCGGTCGTACCTGCTGCTCGCCGTCGAGGTGAAGTACTGCGCCGACCTCGACGCGTATCTCGGCCGCGAAACACCCCCGCGCTCGCCCGAGGTCGCGCTGCAGTGGCCCGAGCTCTACGAGATCCTGGTGACCGACCGGCCCGAGCTCGGCCGCTCGTGCTTCCAGGCCGTCCACGTCTCGATCCTGCCGCCGGCCGCGCCGCCCAGCACGGTCGATCTCCACTTGGTACCGGGGCTCGACATCTACCGGCGTACCGTCGAGGAGTACGAGGGGCTGGTGCGGGAGGTGTTTCCGCTCATCGGCTCACGGAAGGGCGCGGGGGACTGGGCGCGCAAGCTGGCGGGACGGGCGCCCGCGCGGCGCGAGGCCCGTGGGCATCCGCGGCCCCGGGCGGCCCGCGATCACGGCTACCGCCCGTCGGCGGTCCACGAGCAGCGGCAGGGCGTCAGCGAGTAGCGCAGCCCGGACGTCTCGGCCACGCTCGTCGCCTGCCACCCGGCCAGCAGGGCATAGTCGACCCGGAAGTAGTGGTCGGCGGCTTCCATTCCCACGCTCTGGCCGTTGACCACGTAGCGCGCGCGGCAGGTCATCCCGCCCAGCAGGCTCGGGCCGCAGGTCAGCGCGGTCACCCGCACCGCGGTGCGCGCGGCCAGGATCTCGCGATCGGCGGTCTTCAGCACCCGCGCCATCCGCCGCACCTGCCTGCCCCTCACGTGGGTCTCGATCGCCTCGCGCGCGCCGTCGAGGGTGGTGCACGAGCGGACGAAGCGGAGCGCGTGATAGCCCACCACGGAGACCGCCGCGGCGAGCACGACGAGCAGCGTGACGCGTACGAGGCGCCCGATGCGTGGGGAGCGTGTCGTGCTCCCGGTGGTGCTTCCTGACTGGTGGGGTTGCGCGGATCGTCTAGCCAAGGAGTGCCTCCTGGAGCGCGAGCCCGGTGGAGGGATCGAGGAGCGACTGGGACTCGCGCCGGAATGGAAGCCACGTGAGGCGGGCGCCGGTGAACGCGGGCTCGGCTTCCGCGGCCGCCTTCACGTCGCGGGGCGATCGGCGCAGGCCCGCCGCCGCGAAGCGCGCCAGCAGCGCCGCGTCCTCGGCGTCGTAGAAGCACCCGTGCGCGGCGGGCCGTTCGCCGGTCCAGGGCCGGTAGGCGGGAGGCTTCGCGGTCAGCCGCGCGGCCAGGTCGTGCAGCGCCTTGAGTCGCCGGTAGCGGAAGGCGGGCGCCCAGGCGCGCGCGGCCGGGCTCGCGCCCGCGGGGTCGAGCTGCCAGAACGGCAGGTAGACCGTGCCGGCCGCCGGACCGGGATTCGCCCCGTCGGGCCGCATGTCGGCGATCTCGTGCGGCATGTCGGTCAGCTCGACGCCGTGGATCTGCCAGGCCCGGTGGCAGGAGCCGCAGAAGAAGATGACGTCGTCGGCCTCGACGGGGAGAGCCCAGCCGCAGTTAGGGCAGACGAGCGGGCGGAGCCCCACCGTCCGTGGCTCGTCGGTCGCGGGGCGCTCCAGGGCGTCGCGGAGCGACAGCGGCGCGCGCGGCTGCACCACGCTCTCGGCCACCGCGTCCACCACGGTGAGCCAGCGCTCCCCGTCCTGCGCGAGCTCGACCACCCAGAACGGGAAGTAGAGCACGCTCAGGATGCGCCCGAGGACCTGCCGGTAGACCACGTGCTCGAAGCCGCGCGCCGCGAGGCCCTGCTCCATCGCGCGCTCCGCCGCGAGCTGCGGCGCGACGATGGTCCCGAGCGCGGCCAGGGCGGAGCGCTCGAAGAGCGCCACGCGGAGGACCTGGGCACGCACGCCGAGCGAGGCCACCCCGAGGGCGGCCACGTCCGCGGCCGGGAAGGTCTTCTCCACGTAGCGATCGAGGAACTGGACCTGCCCGTCCGGGCCGGAGCGCGCGGGCGCGGTGCGCATCGCGGTGAGCACCGCCAGGTCGAGCGGGCGCTCCGGCTTCGGGGCCTCGCCCAGCAGATCGCGCACGGCGTCGCCGGCCTTGCGCCCGAGCAGGACGTCGGCGCCCCAGCCCAGCATCGAGCCGATGGGGATCTCGATCTCGGGCCGGCCGGACTCGCGGCCGCCCAGGCTCTCGCCCACGGTGGGGAACGCCGGGCTCTCCGGCTCGGGCTTGGGCGGTACGTCCTGCCACTGGAAGTCGTGGCCGGTCAGGCGATAGAAGGGCACGAAGAAGAGCCGGGCGCCCGCCACGCGCGCCTCGAGGCGGCCGGTGCGGGCGACGGCGCCCGCGACCTCGGCCTTGACCTTCGGATGGACCCAGTAGCTCAGGACCTGCTTGCGGCCGGTGACGAGCAGCGTGGACCCGCAGCTCGGGCAGCGGATGGCGTTGGTCCCCTCGGAGAAATCGAGGGGGCCGCTGCAGGTGGGGCACTCGGTCGAGACGACGATCTGGCTCATGACGACGTCGTCGAGGAGAAGCGGCGGCGTGGTGCGCCGGCGCTAGGCGCCGGGCACCGCCTGACCGCAGGTCGAGCAGAAGCGCGCGCCGGCCGTCAGCTCGGCCTGGCAGCGCGCGCACCGCGGGGCCGTCGCGATCTGGTGGCCGCAGCGCGGGCAAAAGCGGCTGTCCGCCGCGACCGCGGACTGGCAGCCCGGGCAGCTCACCGTCGACGTCGCCGCGCCCGCCGGAGCCGTCCCGAGGCTCTTCGCGAGCATGCCCGGCATCATCATGCCGAGGCCCGCGCCGACGCCCACGCCGACGCCGCCGGCGGCGCCGCCGTCCGTCCCGTGGCCCTGCGCGGCGTCGCCCATCGCCTTGGCCGCCTTGAACTTGAGGAAGCGATCGAGATCGCCGACCGCGCCCATGCTCGAGCGCTCGTCGATCATCCGCTCCACGTCCTCGGGCGGGGTGATCCGGTTGATGTAGAAGTCCACCATCTCGGTGCCGTACTTCCGGAACTCGTCGGCCAACCGGGTCTTGAGGGCCACCGCCATCTCGTCGTACTGCCGCGGCAGCTCGATCAGGCTCTGCACGGTCTCGCCGAGGAAGTCGTTCAGCCGGGCCACGATGACTTCGCGGAGATAGTCCTCGATCTGATCCGTGGTGTAGCTGCCCTGCGTGCCGACCAGGCTGTTGACGAAGAGGAGCGGCTTGGTGACCCGCATCGTGAAGCTGCCGAAGGCGCGCAGGCGGATCAGGCCGAGCTGGGTGTCCTTGAAAGCCACCGGATCGCGCGTGCCCCAGCGCATGTTGGTGAAGACCTTCAGGTTGACGAAGTAGACCTCGGCGCGGAACGGGCTCTGGAAGCCCCAGGGCAGCGAGAGCAGCCGGGTCAGGATCGGCAGGTTCTGGGTGGAGAGGGTGTGGCGGCCGGGCCCGAACACGTCGAGCCCCTGGCCGTCGCGGAAGAACACCGCGGCCTGGTTCTCGCGCACGATGAGCTGGGCGCCCATCTTGATGTCGCCCGAGCCGCCCTCCGGGTAGCGCTGGACGATGCCGGTGCCGGTCTGATCGAACCACTCGATGACTTCCATCATGATCGGTGACATGGCGTTGGTCCGTCCTAGTCCGCGTCGACGATGCGCCGACGCTGGTCGAAGAGCTCCGCGAAGTCGTCCAGCGCTTCGCGCATGTGCTCGGCCGCGGTCCGAAGGGCCTCCGGATCGGTGAGCGCGGCGCGCACCGCTTCCGCCTTGGCCCGCACCGCGCTCAGCGCGTCGAAGAGCCCGAGGTCGAAGGCGTAGAGCTGGGCCAGCGTGTCGCCGTCCACCGTGTGGAGGTCGAAGAGGCCCGAGTAGCCGCGGGCCGCGAACTCCACGGTGCGCCCCAGGCGCTCGAGGCGTCCCGCGAGCCGGTCGAGGCGCGGCAGCGAGGAGAGGTCCCCGGAGCCGGCGATGCGCTCCTTGTCCTCCTCGAGGCCGTGGATGAGCCGCTGCAGCTCGCCCACGAGCCGCATCCGGACCTGCTTGTCAGTGGCCCGCGCCGTCTCCCGGTCCTGGTAGCCCGGGATGCCAGGGACGAACCGGACCAGGCGCTCCAGCCGCTTCGCGACAGTCACCCCACCCATTGCCTGCCTCCTCTCGGTCTATCCGGGCGCGCCCGGACGAGGGCGAGAGTGTGCAAGCGGATTGCCACTGGAGATTCAGCCTAAGATATTGGAATACCTGGAGGGAACGCCGAACTGCCACGGCCACCCTGGGCAGGGTGTGTCAGTCTGCTGACACTTCTCGGCGGCTCTCGGGAGCCAGGATCGCCTCCGGCAATCCAGCCCGGCCGCGCCAGCCGCGGAAGCGGCGCCAGGCCAGCGCGACCCCCGTCCAGACGAGCACGGTCCCGCCGGCGGAGGCGAGGAACGCGATGGTCTGGCCCACCAGCCCGGCCGCCTCGCCGGTGTGGAGCGGGCGCACCCAGGCCCGCAGCCGCCGGCCCATGTTCTGTCCCGCGAAGGGCTCCCACTTGACGACGTCCGCGGTGACCGCATCGAGCACGAGCTGTGAGCGCGGCGAGGGATGCCAGCCGACCGGCTCCTGGATGAAGAAGGTCACCGGCCCATCGGGTCGCTGCGACAGCCGGGCGTTGATGGCGACCCAGCCCTGGACCTGGAGCTCGGCGCGCGCCCAGAGCGCGTCGAGCGCCACGGCCGCGCGCCCGGTCTCCGCCGCGCGCGGGCGCCGTTGGCCTTCACGCGGCGGGGTGGCGGCGCCCGGGGCGGGCGCGGGGGGCGGGGGCTCGTTGCCGGTGAGCGTGTACAGGAGATTGTTGGCCCACTGGTAGGACATGATCGTGCCGGTGAGCGTCAGGATCAGGAGCACGGGCGCGCACCAGATGCCGATCACGTTGTGCCAGTTGAAGTCGCGCGCGCGGCCGCCCAGGCCGGGCCGGAACAGGATGACCGCGCGCACCGCCTCGCGCGTCCGCCGGCGCGGCCACCAGAGGTAGACGCCGAGCACCACGAGGCCGAGGAAGCCAAGGTTGGCGGCGCCGGTGACGGGCCGGAGGGTCTCGCGCGACCCGAGCCAGCGATGCCACTCGACCACCTCATGCAGCGCATCGTGCACCGGCGAGAGGCCACCCAGCACCACCCCACGGTATTGATCCACGAAGAGCGCGCCGCCCTCGCGGCCGAAGCTCACCACCGCCGAGGCGGTCGGGTCGGAGCGCAGCGTGAGCGCGGTGGGGCGCACGTCCGGCCGGGCCTCGCGCGCCCTGGCCAGGATCGCCTCCGCAGAGAGTGGGCGCGCGGCGGGCGGCGGGGTGACGATCCGGCGATCCCGCTCGAGCCAGTCGGTGATCTGGGGCTCGAAGGCCAGGATCACGCCGGTGGCCGACATGAACAGGATGATCGCGCCCGCGGTCACCCCGACCAGCAGGTGCAGCCAGAAGAGCAGCGTGCGCAGCGACATGATCGCGCTAGTAGCGGCGGGTCGGGACCGGCTGGCCCGGCGTGCTGCCCGGCATGGCGCGATCGGGCGCGGTGCCGGTGCTCGGGCCCTTCATGGCCTCACGCACCTTCGCCACTTCCTTCTGGGCCGGCTCGCGCGTCTCGCTGTGCTGGGCGGCCTTCTCGTAGGCCTGGAGCGCCCCCGGCAGATCGTTGAGGCGCGTGCGCACGACGCCCACGTTGAACCATGCGCGCCCGTCGTCGCGGAGCGTGGCCGCGCGCGTGAAGGCCTTCTCGGCGCCCGGGAGGTCGTTCTTCTCGTAGGCGAGGCGCCCGAGCGTGCTCCAGACCTCCGGGGTCTTGGTGTCGCGGTCGGCGAGCGCCTGCAGGTGGGTGAGCGCGCGCGGCTGCTGGCCCGCCTTCAGTAGCATGAAGGCCAGGCGCGCCCGCAGGTCGTCCTGGTCGCGGAGCGCAAGGGCCGCCTCGTAGGCGCGCGCCGCGTCGTCAACCCGATTGAGCTGCTCGTTGGCGCCGCCCAGGTCGCGCTGGGCCGCGAACGAGCCCGGGTAGAGCTCGGCCGCCTTCCCGAACGCGGCCGCCGCCTCGTCCCACCGCGACTGGAACATCGCGGCCTGCCCCCGCAGGTAGTGAGCGAGCACGTGCGTGGGTTGCTGCGCGATGGCCTGGCCGGACAGCTCGCTCGCCTTCGCGTAGTCCTTGCGGTCCATGGCCTCGACGGCCTGGCGGTAGAGCGCGAAGGCGGGATCGTCCCAGATGCCCTGGGCCGCGACGGTGGTTCCGGCGCCGGCGATGGCGCAGAAGGCCAGCCCGATCGCGGTCCAGCGGTGACCGAGGGGGCGGCGGCTCAGCGGGCGTTCAGCTCGAAGCGAACCGGTAAGATGACCCATACGGCGACGGCCTCCTTTCCTCGACGAGCGGGTTCGAACCGCCATGTCTTGACGGCCTCCACGGCGGCTCGGTCCAGGTCGGGGCGCCCGGCTGAGCGCTGGACCTGGATCGTGCCGACCTTTCCGCTCGTGAGCACTTCGAATCGGAGCGTCACGACGCCCTCGGCACCTTCGCGTCGCGCGCTCTCCGGGTAGTGAGGGGTGGTCTGGTACCCGCCCAGCGGGCGGGCGAACGAGGTGACGCCCTCGCCGGTGCCGCGCGCCACGCCGGCGCCCACGCGCGCGCCCGGCGCCGCGCCGGGGATCTCGGGTGCGGGGAGAAGTAACCCGCCCGCGCCGGCGTCGCCCGGGATCGCCAGCGTGGGACCGGGGACGTTGGCCGAGGCCATGTAGCGGCGGTCGGGGGCGGTCGGTACGGGCTCGGGCCGGACGGGCTGCGGCGTTGGGTCCGGCTGCATCAGGGTCTGGGTGATCGGGGTCGATCGCGCCACCGGGCTCAGCCGAGGGATCACCCGCGGCGGCCTGGGCGGTTCGGGTGGCGGCGGCTCGACCAGCACCATCTCCACGGGCACGAGCACGCGCTCGGGCTCGTGGCGCGCGAGGGCGACCACCGACGAGGCGGTGGCGAGGCCGGCCACGTGGACGCCGACCGAGATCCAGAGCGGCCAGCCCGCCAGTCCCGCGCGCATCATCGTGAAGGCCTCCTTGTATCTTTCAGGGTGCGGCCAGCACTAGGCTGAGCCGGGTGAAGGTGGGCGGGAGCCCGGGGCCTCCTGGGTCCTCAAAGACCGCGTCTGAGCTTGGTGCCCCGCCCCCTGTTCCAGCAGCGAACCCGAACAGTCGCTTGGGCCGCGTCGCGAGCCCGCATGCGCAAGGACGGGTCATGGAACCAATCTTCGTCGGTATCGATGTCGCCAAGGACCGCCTCGACGTGCACGTCCAGCCCTCCGGCCAGGCCTTCAGCGTCAGTCGCGACGACGCCGGCCTCGCCGATCTCGTCCGCCGGCTGCCGCCGCTCGGCGCGACCCGCATCGCCTTGGAAGCTACCGGGGGGTACGAGGTCGTCGTGGCCGCCACGCTGGCGGCGGCTCCCCTCCCGGTGGCCGTGATCAACCCCCGCCAGATTCGGGACTTCGCGCGCGCCACGGGCCGCCTGGCCAAGACCGATGC
>DATFUK010000548.1:0-11829 GCA_035260865.1 Candidatus Methylomirabilota bacterium
GTTCCCGCCCCGCTGCCGGAGTACTTCATAGCAGAGGACGGCCGCGGCCGCCGAAACGTTCAACGATTCGAGCCGGCCGCGCATCGGCAGACTCACCAGGAAGTCGCAGTTCTTGGCCACCAGCGGCCGAAGCCCCTCCCCCTCGCCCCCCAGCACGAGACACACGGCGCCGGTGAGGTCCAGCTCCCACGGCAGCTTGCCACCGGCCGGGACGGCCCCGACGGTCCACACGCCTTCTTTCTTGAGCGTTTCGAGCGCATGGACCAGGTTCGTCTCGCGGGCCACCCCGATCAGCTCCGCGGCCCCCATCGCCGACTTCGCGGCGGCGCCGGTCAGGCCCGCGGCGTGGTGCTTGGGCACGATGACCCCGTGGACCCCGGTAGCCTCGGCCGTCCGGAGCACGGCTCCCAGGTTCCTGGGGTCCTGGACCTGGTCCAGGGCCAGGAAGAACGGCGACTCCCCCCGCCCGGCCGGGATCTCGAGCAGGTCGCCCAGCGACGCGTAGCTCGCGCCGGCCACCCGGGCCACGACGCCCTGGTGGTGAATGTCTCCCGCCATCGCGGTGAGCTGGTCGCGGGTCCGGTACGAGATCTTCACGCCCTGGCGCTTGGCCAGCGCGAGGAGCTCGTGCAGCGCGGGGCCGCGGCCTTCGGAGATGATCGCGATCTCCTCCACCCGCCGGCTCCCGGTGCGCAGGAGCTCGAGCACCGGGTTGCGGCCGAAGAGCGGCGCGCCCTCCTCGCGCGGCTCGTGCGGCTCGCCCATCACGACTGGAGCTTCCAGGTGGTCCCGTCCCGGGTGTCCTCGATGACGACGCCCAGGCGGGCCAGCTCGTCCCGCAGCCGGTCGGCTTCCCCGAAGTCACGCTGACGCCGAGCCTCCTGGCGCAGGTACACCAGCGATTCGATGCGGGCCTTGAGCTGCGGGTCGACGGCGGCTTCCCGGCGCGTGCCCTCGAGCAGCCCCAGGACCCGCGCCAGGACCACCAGCTCGCCGACCCCGAGCAGGAACGCCCCCGCCCCTACGGTGCCCTGGGCCACCTGCTCCCGCGCCCCGTGGAGCACCCGCGAGAGGTCGAAGAGCACGCCCAGGGCCTGCGGGGCGTTGAAGTCGTCGTCCATCGCGGCCTCGAAGCGGGCGCGGTGCGCCGCGACCTCCTCGAGGAGGCCGCCGTCCGGGCCGGGCGCGGGCGTGCCCTTGGCGGCCATGCGCTCGGCCTCCGTGACGAGGCCGCGCAGCCGGGCGAGCCCGCGCGCCGATTCGCCGATGCGCTCCTCGGCGAAGTCGAGCGGGTGGCGGTAGTGGGCGCCGAGGAGGTAGAGGCGCATGGCGTCGGGCTCGTGCCGCTTCACGAGCTCCCGGATGGTCAGCGTGTTGCCGAGCGACTTCGACATCTTTTCGGCGCCCAGATTGAGTAGCCCGTTGTGCATCCAGCAGCGCACGAAGAGCTTCCCGGTCGCTCCCTCGGCCTGGGCGATCTCGCATTCGTGGTGCGGGAAGATCAGGTCCTCGCCGCCCCCGTGGAGATCGAACGTCTCGCCCAGGTACTGGATGGCCATGGCCGAGCACTCGATGTGCCAGCCGGGCCGGCCGGGACCCCACGGGCTGGGCCACGCGGGCTCGCCGGGCTTCGCGCCCTTCCAGAGGGCGAAGTCCCTCGGGTCGCGCTTGCGCTCGTCCACCTCGACGCGGGCGCCCGAGACCAGCTCGTCGATGTTCTTGCCCGACAGTCGGCCGTAGGCGGGAAACCGGGCGACCTCGAAGTAGACGTCGCCTTCCACCGGATAGGCCAGGCCCTTGGCGACCAGCCGCTCGATGAGGGCGACCATCTGCGGGATGTGGTCGGTGGCCTTCGAGTACACGTCGGGGGCCATCACCCCGATCGCCGCCATGTCCTCGCGCTCCGCGGTCACGTAGCGCTCGGAGACCTCCTGCGCGGTCGCGCCCTCGCGCTGGGCGCGCTGGATGATCTTGTCGTCGACGTCGGTGAAGTTCCGGACGAACTTGACCTGGTACCCGCGGAAGAGCAGATAGCGGCGGATCATGTCGAAGGCCAGGGCGCTGCGCGCGTGGCCCACGTGGGAGAAGTCGTACACCGTGACGCCGCACACGTAGATCCCGACGCGCCCGGGCGTGAGGGGAACGAACTCTTCCTTCTTGCGCGTCAGCGTGTTGTAGATCCGCAGGGCCACCACCGCCTCCTTGGGCTCAGGGCACTTCCACCGCGATCACGGCCATGGACGCGATGCCTTCTTCCCGGCCGAGCAGGCCCAGGTGCTCCGGGCTCTTGGCCTTCACGCTCACCCGGCCGGGCTCGAGCCCCATGGTTGCGGCGAGCCGCGATGCCATCTCGGGCAGGAACGGGGCGAGGCGCGGCGCCTCGCAGATCACCGTGACGTCGACGTTGACCACGCGCGCTCCCTTGGTGGCGATCAGCTCCATCACCGACCGCAGCAGACCGAGACTCGAGGCTCCTTTGTAGCGCGGATCGGTGTCCGGGAACAGCCGTCCGAGATCCCCCAGGGCGAGCGAGCCGAGCAGCGCCTCGCAGACCGCGTGGGTGAGCACGTCGGCGTCGGAGTGCCCGCCGAGCCCGCGCGCGGCGGGCACCGTCACTCCTCCCAGCACCAGCGGCCGCCCCTCGACCAGCGGATGCAGGTCGAAGCCCAGCCCCGACCGGAACTCGGTCATCCGCGGCGACGGGGCGCGGCCCAGGCCCGGGCCGTCTGGAGATCCTCCGGCGTCGTGATCTTGAGGTTCTGTCCGAGCCCCCGCACCATGGCCACCGTCACACCCAGCCGCTCCACCAGCACCGCGTCGTCCGTCCCCGCGAAGCCGTCCCGTCGCGCCTTGTCGTGGGCCTCCCAGAGTAGCGCGCGTGTAAAGGCCTGCGGGGTCTGGGTGAGCCAGAGGCCCTGGCGCGGGATGGTGGCTTCGATCGCGCCGTCCTCGCGCACGCGCTTCACGGTCTCGCGCACCGGGATCCCGCAGGTCGCCGCGCCGCCGGACGCGGAGGCGGCCAGCACCCGCGCCACCAGCGCCGCGTCGATGAACGGACGGACCGCGTCGTGCACCAGGACCAGCTCCGCGTGCTCCGGGACCCGCTGGAGCGCCCGCCACACCGACTCCTGCCGGTCCGCGCCCCCCGCCACCACCTCGAGGATCCGCGGTAGCCGCAGCCGCGCGAGCAGGCGGCGCGTCCCGGCCACGTGGGCCTCCGGCACCGCCACCACGATGCCCGCGATGCCGCGCGCCCGGAGCAACGCTTTCAAGGTCGCCACGAGGATCGGCGCGCGGCCCAGATGGAGATACTGCTTGGGCCGGCGGGAGCCCATGCGCGTGCCCAGGCCTCCCGCGGGCACGATGGCGTAGGTCACCGCGGCGCGCTCTCCTCGTCCCGCTGGCGGGCGAAGATCATGCGGCCGGCCGCGGTCTGGTAGATCGTGGTCACGGTCACGTCCACGGTCTGGCCGATGAGCCGCTTGCCGTGCTCCACCACCACCATGGTCCCGTCGTCGAGGTAGGCCACGCCCTGGTTCGCTTCCTTGCCTTCCTTGACGATGTGCACGTGCAGCGGCTCCCCGGGGAGCACCACCGGCTTGAGCGCGTTGGCGAGCTCGTTGATGTTGAGCACCGCGACGCCCGAGAGCTCGGCCACCCGGTTCAGGTTGTAGTCGTTGGTGACGATCTTGCCCCCGGTGGCCCGCGCCAGCTCGATCAGCTTGCGATCCACCTCGCGCACCTGCGGGAAGTCCACCTCGTCGATGCGCACGGTCACCCGCGGCACGCGCTGCAGCCGCTGGAGCACGTCGAAGCCCCGCTTGCCGCGATTGCGCCGGAGCGCGTCGGCCGAGTCCGCGATCTGCTGCAGCTCGCGCAGCACGAACTGGGGCACCAGGAGGGTGCCGGCCAGGAACCCGGTCTGGCAGACGTCGACGATGCGCCCGTCGATGATGACCGAGGTATCGAGGATCTTGTCGCCGTCCTGGCGCCCCGCCGCGGTCTTGGGGAAGAGCTTGACCGACATGTCTTCCAGGTCGTCGCGCTTGGCCAGGGTCACCATCGCCCCCAGGTAGCCCAGCAGCAGGGCGAAGAGCCCGCGTCCGAGCGCGCCCGCGCCGGGCACGACCGCCTCCACCGCGGTGCCCAGGCCCAGTCCGAGCACGACGCCCAGCATGGCCCCGGTCGCGCCCCAGAAGAGCCGGTCCACCGGGATGCGCCGGGCCTGCCACTCGAGCAGGACCACGAGCACGCCGGCCAGGAAGCCGGCGCCGCCGAGGAAGAAGTTGTTCGGGGAATGCAAGTTGAGGGCATGCGCCAACGCGAAGCCGGCCGCGGTGGCCGCCATCAGGACCAGCATCCGGACGATGAGCAGGCCTATCTGCATCGTGTCCTCACGGTCCGAGCAGGACCTTCACGGCCTCGTCCACCGACCCCACGCCCTGCACGTCCAGGGGATGGCTTCCCCGGTCCGTCAGGCTGCTCTGGGGCACCACGGCCGCGGTGAAGCCCAGCGCGGCCGCTTCCTTCAGTCGTGCCTCGAGCCCGGTCACCGCGCGCACCTCCCCGGCCAGTCCCACCTCGCCGACCACCACCAGGTCACCGCGTAGCGGGCGATCGAGATAGCTCGAGGCCGCCGCGAGCACCAGCCCAAGGTCGGCGGCGGGCTCGGACACCCGCGCGCCGCCGGCGACGTTGACGAAGGCGTCCTGGGATTGCAGCGGGAACCCGACGCGCTTCTCCAGCACCGCCAGCAGCAAGCATACGCGATTGTAGTCAGCACCCAGAACAGTACGACGCGGGGTGCCAAAGCCGGCCGGGGTGACCAGGGCCTGAATCTCCACCAGGAGGGGGCGGGTCCCCTCGATGCTGGCCACCACCACCGAGCCGGCCGCGTCCTTGGGGCGCTCGGCCAGGAAGAACCCCGAGGGGTTCCGGACCTCGGTCAGGCCCCGTTCCCCCATCTCGAAGACCCCGATCTCGTTGGTGGATCCGAACCGGTTCTTGACCCCTCGGAGGACCCGGTAGGCGTGGTGCTGCTCGCCCTCGAAGTAGAGGACGGTGTCCACCAGGTGCTCGAGCACCCGGGGCCCGGCGATGGCCCCTTCCTTGGTCACGTGCCCGACCAGGAACGTGGCGATGCCCCGCCCCTTGGCCAGGGTCATCAGCCGGGCCCCACACTCGCGGACCTGGCTCACGCTGCCGGGAGCCGACTCGAGCCCGGGCAGGTACACGGTCTGGATCGAATCCACGATCAAGATCCGGGGCTGGATGGCGGCGACGTGCGTCTCGACCGCCTGCAGATCGGTCTCGGCCACGAAGTAGAGGCCCGCCGGGGAGGGACCCAGCCGATCGGCCCGGAGCTTGACCTGGGCGGCCGACTCCTCACCCGAGACGTAGAGCACCGGCCCCGCCCGTTCGGCGAGCATCCGGCTGACCTGGAGCAGGAGGGTCGACTTGCCGATCCCCGGATCCCCGCCGATCAGGACCAGGGAGCCCGTCACCACGCCCCCGCCCAGGACACGGTCGAGCTCGGCCATGCCGCTCGACACCCGATGCCCCCCGTCGCCCACCGAGATCTCGCGGATCGGCTGGGGCCGGCTCGAGGTGGCGCCGGACCGCGCGGGGCCGCGCGCCGGCGCGACCCGCTCCTCCACCAGCTGCACGTAGGTCCCCACCCGCGCGCAGTCCGGACAGGTGCCGGGCTTGGCCGCGGCGAGCCCGCACTCCTGGCAGCGGTAGGTCGTCCGGTCGCGCGCCATCAGCGGCCGCCGCTCCCGCCCGCGTTGCTCGAAGCGCCCGAATCGATGGTGGAGCGGATCAGCGTCCGCAGCAGGAAGCTCCGCCGCGAGCCCTCGAGGAACTGCACGAGGTTCTCGTAGACCGTCGGGTCCTCCAGCAGCGCGCCGACGGTGCCCTCGCCCTGCTTCAGCCGGTCGGTGACCGCGCGCAGGTTGGCCATCGCGACGCGGAAGTCGGCGGTCGCGTCGCCGAGCGAGCCGAGGGCGCCGTCGCCGCCGCCGTCGCGGGTGAGCTGGCCCAGCAGCCCCTGGCCCTGGGCCACCCGCTCGGAGACGTCGCGGAAGTTGTGCGCCACGACCCGGAGGTCGTCGGCGACGGTCTTGTACTGCGGATCGTGCAGCAGGGCCGAGAGCAGGTTGTCGCGCGACTCGAGCTTCTCGGCGGTCCGGCCGATCGTGTCCATCGCGGCGAGCAGCGCGCGGACCGACTTGCCGCTGTCCGGCGAGAGCAGCACGCCCACTGCGTGGTCGCCCTGCTCGGCGCGGGCCAGGAGCGACTGGGTGCGGGTCAGGATCGCGTTGAGCTTGGTCAGCGCCTCCGGCTCGTCGTACACGAGGGCGTGGACCAGCCCCTTGCCGGTCTCCACTTCCTTGGCGATCCGGTCCACCCGCTCCGCGGTGCCCTTGAGGCTGGCGGCCAGCTCCCGCACGGTCTGGAGCGTCTCCGCGCCGGCCTTGAACATCTGCTGCATCTCGAACGAGTCCTGAGTCGCCAGGACGTCGCCGGGCTTGAGCGCGGGGGCGGCGGTGGTGCCGATGGTGATCTCCACGATCTTGTCGCCGAGCAGGCCCTGGGTGGAGATCTTGGCCTCCGAGTCGCGGCGCACCCGCTCCGAGAAGCGCCGCGCGATCGTGATCGTCACCCGCACCTTGCCCCCGGGCTGCCCGGGCAGCTCGACCGCGGTGACGCGGCCGATCTGCACGCCGGCCAGGCGCACGGTGGCGCCCTCGATGAGCCCGCCCACCTCGGTGAACTCGGCGACGAGATCGTACTTGCGCTCGAAGTAGCGGGCCTGGGCCCCGAGCAGGTAGATGAGCGCGAAGAACACGAGCAGGCCGGACAGGATGAAGGCCCCGATGCGGATCTGCAGAGCGAGCCGGCTGTCCGCCATGGCTAGATCTCCCTCAGCTCGCCGGCCAGGAATCGGCGCACGTCCGGGTTGGCCGAGCGGTGGATCTCGGACGGCGTGCCCTGATCGGCGAACTGCCCCTGCATCAGGATCGCCATCTGGTCGGCCACCAGCTCGGCGAACTCCACGTCGTGGGTCACCACGATGGCGGTGTCGCACACCCCGGTGCGGAGCTGGGCGATGAGCTCGGCCACCAACTTCGCGTTGGTGGGGTCAAGCCCGGCGGTGGGCTCGTCGAAGAAGACGACCTCGGGCTCCACGATCAGGGCCCGCGCGATGCCCACGCGCTTGCGCATGCCCCCGCTCAGCTCGGCGGGCAGCAGCTCGTCGGCGTCGGGCAGCCCGACCAGGTCGAGGAAGTGGTGGACCCGCTCCGTGATCTCCCCGAGGGACAGCCGGGTGTGCTCGCGCAGCGGGAAGGCCACGTTCTCGAACACGGTGAGCGAGTCGAAGAGCGCCGCCCCCTGGAACACGAAGCCGGTCCGCCGTCTCAGCGGGAGCATCGCCTCCTCGGTCATCCGGTCGATGCGGGTCGCGAACAGGTGCACCTCGCCCGAGTCGGGCTGCGCGAGGCCCGAGGCGATGCGCAGGAGCACCGTCTTGCCCTGGCCGCTCCCGCCCATCACCGCGAGGATCGTCCCCTTGGTCAGGACGAAGCTCACCCCGCGCAGCACCGGCTTCTCCCCGAATGCCTTCCCGACTTTCCGGAGCTCGACGAGCGGCGACGCGGAGATCATCGGCTCACCAGTACATGAAGAGGAAGAGCCGCGTGATGAAGAAGTCGGAGATGATCACCCCCATCGCGACCTGCACCACCGTCGCGGTGGTGGAGCGCCCGAGCCCCTCGGTCCCGCCCTCGGTGGCCAGGCCGTTGTAGCAGCCGATGAGGGTGACGAGCCCGCCGAAGACCAGGCTCTTGCCGAGCCCGGTGAGGAAGTCCTTGAGGACCACCCAGTAGGCGATGGTGTTCCAGTAGAGATACGCATCGACGTTGCGATCGAACACAGCGATCAGCATACCCCCGAGGAGGCCCATTCCGTCCGCGAGGATCGTGACGAGCGGGAAGACGAGCACCGCGGCCATGAACCGGGGGACGATCAGCTTCTTGACGTAGTTCACCCCGAGCGCGCGGAGGGCGTCGATCTGCTCGGTGACCTTCATGGATCCCAGCTCGGCGGTGATGCCCGAGGCGACCTTGCCGCCCACCAGGATGGCGGTCAGCACCGGCCCCAGCTCGCGCAGGATGGAGAGCGCCACCACCGGGCCCACGTAGTTCTCGGCGCCGAAGCGGGCCATGTTCACCGCGGTCTGCAGGGCCAGCACCATGCCGGTGAACAGGGCGGCGGTGAGCGCGACCACGAGCGACCGCACCCCGATGATGTCGATCTCGCGGGCGACCAGCCAGAAGTAGGACGGCGGCAGGGTCAGGTTGCGGGCCACCCGCACGGTGAGCAGCCCGAGGCCACCGTACCAGAGGGCGGTCTCCCGCAGGTGCTGGCGCAGATCCTTCGACGCGATCATCGGGCCGGCTCCAGCACGAAGCTCTCGACCAGGCCCCGGAACGCGGGGCGCCCGTCGTCGAACGCCTCGCTCGGGGCCACGTAAAGGAAATCGTGCACGCACCGCTCCGCGCGCATCACCAGGGCCTCCACCGTGACCGTTCGCCCCTGCGCGAGGCCGCGGATCACCGAGTGGGCCGCCTCCCGGCCGCCCACCGTGGAGGTGCCGTTCTCGAGCACGTCGCGCCGGGTGAGCCCGAAGGTCAGGTGACGCGCGAGCACGTCGAGCGGACGGGAGGATTCGCGGCCGTGGCAGGTCGCGTCCACGACCATGCCCCCCGGCCGCGCCTCGGCGCGCAGCGCGAGGTCGGCCCGCTGACCGGTATCGACCCGCCAGCCGGGCGGCAGCGTCACGCGGTAGCCCTTCGCGGAGTGGAACATCCCGTTCTCGATGCGCCCCGTCGCCGTCGCGCAACCCGCGAGCAGGACCAGCGCGAGCAGGGCGGGCGCGAGGGGCCGGTCGGTCACGTGTCCTTCTTGTGTCGGCGGGCGAGCTCCTCGAAGACGCGGCGCAGGGGAATGCCGCGAGCGCTCAGCAGGACCATGGTGTGGAACCAGAGGTCCGCGATCTCGGAGACCACGCGCTCGTCGCCCTCGCCGCCCAGGGCCGCGGTCATGACTTCCGCGGCTTCCTCGCCGATCTTCCGGCAGATCTGGGGCTGGCCCTTCGCGAACAGTCCCGCCACGTAGGAGCCGGGCGGCGGCGCCACCTTCCGCGACTCGAGCACCCGCTCGAGGATCTCCAGCATCGCGGGGCCCGCCGCCCCCGACGCGGGCGCCGCCTCCCCGCCGTCGAGGCGCGTGAAGAAGCAGCTCCGCGCCCCGGTATGGCAGGCCACGCCGTCCTGGTGCACCTGGACCAGCAGGGTGTCCCGATCGCAATCGGCATAGATGCCGTCCACGTGCTGGGCATGCCCCGACGTCTCGCCCTTGCGCCAGAGCGTGTTGCGCGAGCGCGACCAGAAGTGGGTGAGACCCGAGCGCCGCGTCGCCTCGAGCGACTCGGGGCTCATCCAGGCGACCATGAGGAGCTGCCCGGTCTCGGTGTCCTGGACCACCGCCGGGATCAGTCCCTGCGCGTCCCACTCGAGATCGTCCGGGGCGCTCATGGGCCGAGCCTCACCGGCACCCCGCGCTCGTCCAGGTAGCGCTTGGCCTCCGGCACCGTGTGCTGGCCGAAGTGAAAGAGCGTCGCCACGAGCGCGGCGTCCGCGCGGCCCTCGACCAGCCCCTCCCGGAGATGTTCGAGGCGCCCGACACCGCCCGAGGCGATCACCGGGACCGAGACCGCCTCGGCCACCGCGCGGGTCAGCGCGATGTCGTAACCGGCGCCGGTGCCGTCGCGGTCCATGCTGGTGAGCAGGATCTCGCCCGCGCCGAGCCGCTCGACCTCGCGCGCCCATTCCACCGCATCGCGCCCGGCCGCCCGCCGCCCGCCGTGGGTGAACACCTCCCAGTGACGGTTGGTCGCCTTGGCGTCGATTGCAACCACGATGCACTGGCTCCCGAAGGCCCGCGCGGCCTCGGTGACGAGCGCCGGCCGCTCCACCGCCGCGGTATTGAGCGACACCTTGTCGGCGCCGGCGCGGAGCAGGGTGCGGATGTCCTCGAGCGACCGGATCCCGCCTCCTACCGTGAGCGGCATGTAGATGCCCTCGGCGGTGCGCCGGACCACGTCGAGCATGGTGGCGCGCCCCTCGTGCGAGGCGGTGATGTCGAGGAACACGAGCTCGTCGGCCCCCTGGGCGTCGTAGGCCAGCGCGGCCGCGACCGGGTCGCCCGCGTCGCGCAGCTCGACGAAGCGGACGCCCTTCACCACGCGGCCGTCCTTGACGTCCAGGCACGGGATGAGCCGCTTGCAGAGCATGGCCGCCTACCGCACCACCGCGGCCAGCGCCGCGCCGAGGTCCACCGCCCCGCTGTAGAGCGCGCGCCCCACGATGACCCCGGCCAGCTCCGGCACCGTCGCGAGCTGGCGGATGTCGTCGAGTGAGCCGACCCCGCCGGACGCGAAGACGTCGATACCCGCCGCCTTGGCCACCGCCTCGGTGCTCCACAGGTTGGGGCCGTTCTGGGTGCCGTCGCGCGCGATGTCGGTATAGATGATGCCGGCGGCCCCCGCCGCCGCCGCGTCGCGCGCCAGGGCGATGGCGTCGAGATCGAGCACGCGCGTCCAGCCGTCCACCGCGACGCGCCCGTCGGAGGCGTCGATGCCCACGATGACCTGCTCGCCGAACCGCTCGCATACCTGGCCCAGGAACGCGGGGTCGAGCGCGGCCCGCGTGCCCACGATGGCCCACCGCGCGCCCGCCTCCAGCACCGCCTCGACGTGCCCGATCTCGCGGAGGCCGCCGCCCACCTGCACCGGGATTCGCACCGCCGCGATCATGGCGCGGACGAGCTCGGTCTGGGAGGGGCGGCCCGCGAACGCCCCGTCGAGATCCACCACGTGCAGGCGGCGTGCGCGCGAGTCCTGCCAGCGGCGGGCCACCGCGACCGGATCGTCGGAGAAGACGGTCTCGGCGTCGGCGCGGCCCTGCAAGAGCCGCACGCACCGCCCCGCCTTCAGATCCACGGCGGGAACGATCTCGAACATGCCTTACCGGGCCTCGCGGACGATGGCCGCGAAGTTCTCGAGCATGCGGATGCCCCAGCGCTGGCTCTTCTCGGGGTGGAACTGAGTCGCGTGCAAGACCCCGCGGGAGACCGCCGCCGGGAACGTGACCCCGTACGTGCAGGTCGCCACCCGGAGCGACGTGTCGCCGGTCTCCGGGTAGTAGGAGTGCACGAAGTAGAAGTGCGCCCCGCTCGGGATGCCGTCGAAGAGCGGCAGGTCGCCCCCGTGCTCGACCTGGTTCCAGCCCATGTGCGGCACCTTGAGCCCCGTGGGGAAGCGCCGCACCGCCCCCGGGATGACGTCGAGGCCCTTGCCCTGGCCGAACTCCTCGCTCTCCGAGAAGAGCAGCTGGTAGCCCAGGCAGATCCCGAAGAAGGGCCGCTCGCTCTCGAAGCAGGCGCGCAGCGGCGCGATCAGCCCGAGCGCCTGGAGGCTGCCCATCGCGTCGTGAAAGGCCCCGTCGCCGGGGAGCACCACCGCCTCCGCGTCGTCCACCACCTTCGGGTCCTGGGTGACGACCGCGGGCATGCCGATCCGCGCGAAGGCCTTCTCGACGCTCCCGAGATTGCCGCGCCCGTAATCGACGATCGCGATCACAAGCTGCCTTTTGTCGAGAGGATGCCCGTGATTCTTGGATTCAACCTGGTGGCCTCGGCGAGGGCGCGGCCGGCCGCCTTGAAGGTGGCCTCCGCGATGTGGTGCAGGTTCTCGCCGTAGTGCAT
>DATFUK010000549.1:0-6215 GCA_035260865.1 Candidatus Methylomirabilota bacterium
TGGGCCCGCCCCTTTCGGGACGGGCCCTTTTCGATGCGAGTCGCGCGAGTCCGTGACGGCTACGGCACGCTGACGGAGGTGCTGTCGCCGGTGTTGCTGACGGTGAAGGTACCCGAAGCGCTCGAGGTGTAGGCGTACGTACCCCAGCCGGCCGGGCCCGAGGGGACCGAAGCCATGAAGGGACCGCCCGCCTGACCCTGGGTGTTCGTGACCACCGAGGTCAAATCGGTCAGGGCACCGGGCAGCGTACCCATGTGAGCGGAGTAGATGCTGACGGCGGACGCGAGGGCCCGGGCATCAGCCTGGGCCTTGGCCAGCCGCGCGCGCGCCTGGACGTTGGCGTAGAGCGGGATGGCGATGGCAGCGAGGATACCGATGATGGCGACGACGATCATCAACTCGATGAGCGTGAAGCCGCGCTGCGACTTCTTCCTGCGGTGAATTGCGCTAAGCATTGCGTGACTCCTCCTGGTTCGTCTATGAAGTTAGGACAATTCCAGTATAGGAGCCGGCAATTTATTTCGGATCAACGCATAATGCTTTTATATATTAATAGTTTACAATGCTTATTGCTACGTAGCCTTCGAGGCGGGTCTAGCTGCTGCCGCTGGTCAAGGCCTGGCGGACGGCCTGGCGGAGATCTTCGGGGCTGAACGGCTTGGAGAGCACGGGTACCCGGGAGGCGGCGAGGAAGCCCGCATAGTCGAGGGAATGCGCCTGGCCGGTCACGTAGATCATCCGGGGCATCGCGGCGCCGTGCCGGAGCTGGAGCGCCCAGTAGAGCGCGGCGCCGTCCATCTTGGGCATGCGCAGGTCGCTCAGGATCAGATCGTACTGGCGCTGATCGGAGAGCTGGAGCGCCGCGGCGCCGTCCGGGGCTACCTCGATCTCGTAGCCGTTTTCGGCCAGCACGTCGGCGATGAGCTCACGCACGTCCGGCTCATCCTCGACGATCAGGACGATCGCCCGTCCCGTCATCGCATCTCCCTGGTCTCGGGGTTGCTGTCGCGTCGCATCGGCGAGGTCCGAATCCCCCGCGAGTCTAACAAAGGAGCGCGAAGACGCAAGACTCATGCGCGGACCAGGAGCGGGTAGCGGCCGACGCGGTGACCGGAGATCAGCAGCTCCACCACCCAGACCCCGGCCTGGGTGAGATCCCGCTTCTCGAGGCGGTCCACCTGCCAGGTCCAGAGGGCGCCTTCCTGGGACTGGTCCATCGGCAGGTCGCTGGTCCGCGTGACCATACCGTCGGGATTGATCCACCGCACCTGGATGTTCAGCAGGCCGCCGGTCTGCTGGATGCCGTAGAAGAACGTCACCGGGTTCCGGACAGTGAACTCCGTGACCCCGGGCGGCATGTTCCGGCGAAACGCGGTGAAGAGTAGCGTGCCCGGCACGGGCGCGGTGTCGGTGAAGTAGGCGAACTTGACCAGGCTCGCCGCCTCGATGCCCGAGAGGGTGAGCGCCGCCGGGGTGGGCCGACGGGGCGGGCGGGGCTTCGAGCCTCGGCGCGATTGAAAGGGCACGTCGCAACAAGTGTAGACGAGTCGGAGTATTTTGCCCAGGCGGCGCCCTCCCGTCGCCGCCCACGTTGACACTGTCATGCGCGTCTGTGTCCAACCGACGCTCGCGGACGCCGCGCCCGGCACGCGTCCGCCGTTGTGGCGCCCTCTTGCGACGATCGTGTTCTGGCAAGGGACTTGCCTCGGAGGGAAGCGCCTGTTCCGAGGGGGCCGACATGAAAGCGCTTGCATGCACGCTGGTTGCGATTCTCGCGATGGTGTGGCCACCGGCCACCGCCGTCGCACTCGACATCACCTTCGACGACGTGGTCAGCGTGAACAATCCGCTCCTGACGACGCTCGACGTGCACGGCTACCGCTTCACCGGGTTGTTCCACACGATCGACACGCCCGGCGGGCCGCTGCCCGACAACGGCTCCGCCATCTACCTCCACCAGGAGGCCTCTGGACCCGGTATCACGGTGACGCGGGCCGATGGAGGGCCGTTCGTCCTCTACGCGTTCGACGCGGTAGGGCAAGTGAGCCTGGCCGGGCTCCGGGTCGGCGGGGGGCTCCTGAGCGCGACCTACGGGTTGAGTAGCCTTCCCGGCTTCGCCCACTTCTCGGTGCCCAGCACCTGGACCGGCCTCCAGGCCGTGACCTTCAGCGGGCCGCTATCCGCCGAGTTCGGGCTGGACGATATCGGCGTCGGCGAAGGCCCCACCTCGGTGCCCGAGCCCGCCACCCTCGCCCTGGCCGCGATCACCGCGCTCGGCGGGTGCGTCGTGGCCCTGACGCGCCAGCGTCGCGGCGCCTTCCGGCACCGCTAACCTCCTCAGGCAGCCCACCGGCTCCGCCCTCCTCCCTCTGGGCGAGGGAGTTGACCCGGAAGTATCCAAACGGTTACTATCGGCCCACTGGATCCATGTCGACCGTCGCCGCCCCCAAGCGCCAGCCCAGCACGCCCGCACGCGATCCCCAGCGGACGCGCGATCGCATCCTGGCCGCGGCCCTGGCCGAGTTCTCCGCGCACGGCTTCGCGGGAGCCCGCGTGGCCCGCATCGCCCGTCGCGCGCGGGTCAACAAGCGGATGCTGTATCACTACTTCGGCAACAAAGAGGATCTCTTCCGCGAGATCTTCGACCGCAAGCTCCGCGAGCGCGCCGGCTGGATCACCGAGGCGCCGGCCGACCTGGGGGCGAGCCTCCGCTACTGGTTCGCGATGGCCTGCGAGGACAGCGACTGGATCCGCCTGACCCAGTGGGAGGCGCTCGGCCTCGGGGAGGGCTCGGTGATCCAGGAGGCGGAGCGGCAGGCATCGCTCTCGCGCGCGCTCGACGATCTGCGCGACCGCCAGCGCCGCGGCCTCCTTCCCGATCTAGACGCGGGCCACCTGCTGCTCGCGATCCTGGGGCTCATCGCGTACCCGCTGGCCTTCCCGCAGGTGACGCGGATGGTGACGGGTCGCTCCTCGTCGGATCCGGTCTTCCACCAGGAGCGAGCGGCGTTTCTCCAGCGTTTCTCCGATGCCCTGAGCGCGAAGCGGGCCGGGGCGAACGGGCGGCCATGAAGGCACTCTGGGCCGCGCTGGTGGTGGCCGGGCCGCTGCTCGCCGGCTGCGACAAGGGCGCGGATCCGGCCACCGCCAAGGTTTCGCCGCCCGCGGTGCCGGTGACGGTCGCGGAGGCCGCGCAGCGCGACGTGCCCGTCCAGATCCGCGCGATCGGCAACGTCCAGGCGCTCGCCACCGTTGGCGTGCAGTCCATGATCAGCGGCGAGGTGGTGAAGGTGCACTTCGCCGAGGGGCACGAGGTGCCGGCGGGCTCGCTGCTGTTCACCATCGACCCGCGCCAGCTCCAGTCCGCCCTCCTGCAGGCACAGGCCACGCTCGCTCAGCACCAGGCGGCGGTGACGTCGGCCGAGGCCAACCTGGCCCGCGACATGGCCCAGCTCGAGAACGCGCGGGTGGACGAGCAGCGCTATCGCAAGCTGATGGAGGGCGGCTTCGTGGCGCGCGAGCTGTACGACCAGTTCCGCACCAAGGAGCTCACGCTCGCCGCCACCATCGACGCCGATCGCGCGGCGGTGGATACCGCCAAGGCCCTGGTGCGCGCCGACGAAGCCGCGGTGGACAACGTGCGGGTCCAGCTCAGCTACACCGAGATCCGCGCGCCCATCGGCGGCCGCACCGGTAGCGTGCTGCTGAACCTGGGCAACGTGGTCAAGGCCAACGACGTGGGCAATCCCATGGTCGTGATCAACCGGGTCCACCCGATCTATGTGGCCTTCTCGGTTCCGGAAGCGCAGCTCGACGCGATCAAGCGCTACCGCGCGGCCGGCGATCTGCCGGTCGAGGCCCAGGTCACCGGCCAGCCAAGTGGGGTCGTGCGTGGCCGCCTCACCTTCATGAACAACACGGTGGATCCGAGCACGGGGACGATCCAGCTCAAGGCCACGTTCGAGAACACCGAGAACGCGCTCTGGCCGGGTCAGTTCGTCAACGTGGCGCTCACCCTGACCCGGCAGGTCGGCGCGGTGCTGGTGCCGTCCCAGGCGGTGCAGACCGGCCAGAAGGGGCAGTACGTGTTCGTGGTCAAGGCGGACCAGACGGTGGAGGCGCGGCCGGTGGTGTCGGGGGCGCCCGACGGGCGCGACGTCGTCATCACGAGCGGGCTCACCGCGGGGGAGCGCGTGGTGGTGGACGGACAGCTCCGGCTGATGCCGGGCGCGCGGGTGGAGGTCAAGCCGGCGGCGGGCGGCAAGGGGACGGGCGGGTGAGCACCGACGTCTTCATCAAGCGCCCGGTGATGACGACCCTGCTGATGGCGGCCATCCTCGTCTTCGGCCTCATGGCGTACCGGCTCCTGCCGGTGAGCGATCTCCCCAACATCGACTTCCCGACCATCCAGGTCACCGCGGGCCTGCCGGGAGCGAGCCCCGACACGATGGCCTCCGCGGTGGCGACGCCGCTCGAGAAGCAGTTCTCGACCATTGCGGGCATCGACTCGATGACCTCGACGAGCGCGCTCGGCACGACCCAGATCACGATCCAGTTCACGCTCGAGCGCAACATCGACGCGGCCGCCCAGGACGTGCAGGCCGCGATCGCGGCCGCGCAGCCCCAGATGCCGCCCGGCATGCCGACGCCGCCGTCCTACAAGAAGGTCAATCCGGCCGACCAGCCGATCCTCTACCTCGCGCTCAGCTCGCCGACCCTGCCGCTCTACGTCGTGGACGAGTACGCGCAGACCAACCTCGCGCAGCGCATCTCGACCATCAGCGGGGTGGCCCAGGTGGGGATCTTCGGCTCGCAGAAGTACGCGGTGCGGGCCCAGCTCGATCCGAGCGCCATGGCCACGCTCGGCATCGGCATCGACGAGGTGCAGAAGGCCCTCGCCGACTCCAACGTGAACCTGCCCACCGGCACCCTCTGGGGGCCGAACCAGGCCTTCAGCGTGCAGGCCACCGGCCAGCTCACCACCGCCTCCGCGTACCGGCCGCTGATCGTGGCCTACCGCAACGGCTCGCCGGTGCGCCTCGAGCAGCTCGGGCGCGTGGTCGACGGGGTGCAGACCGACAAGGTGGCCTCCTGGTACCGGGACGAGCGCGCGGTGGTGCTCGCCATCCAGAAGCAGCCGGGTACCAACACCATCGAGGTGGTGGACTCGATCAACCGCATCATGCCCGCGTTCCGGGCCCAGCTCCCGGCCTCGGTGAACCTGAACACCCTCTACGACCGGTCGGTGTCGATCCGGGGCTCGGTCCACGAGGTGCAGTTCACGCTGCTGCTGGCGGTCGCGCTGGTGGTGCTGGTGATCTTCCTGTTCCTGCGCAATGTGTCGGCCACCTTGATCCCGAGCCTCGCGCTGCCCATGTCCATTGTCGGCACGTTCATGGTCATGTACGTGCTCGGCTACACGATCGACAACCTCTCGCTCATGGCCCTGACCCTGGCGGTGGGCTTCATCGTGGACGACGCGATCGTGATGCTCGAGAACATCGTGCGCCACATGGAGGACGGCAAGGGCCGGATGGAAGCGGCGCTGGAGGGCGCGCGCGAGATCGGCTTCACCATCGTCTCCATGACCGCCTCGTTGGCCGCGGTGTTCCTGCCCGTGCTCTTCATGGGCGGCATCGTGGGCCGGCTTCTCCACGAGTTCGCGGTGGTGATCGGCGCCGCGGTCATCGTGTCCGGGGTGGTCTCGCTGACCCTCACCCCGCTGCTCTGCAGCCGGTTCCTGCGGCCGCCCCGGGAGGCGCACGGCCGGGTCTACGCGGCGTCGGAGCGCGTCTTCAGCGGCATGCTGTCGCTCTACGAGCGCACGCTCCAGCTCGCGCTGCGGCACCCGCGCTTCACCCTCGGGATCTTCTTCGCGACCCTGGTCGTGACCGCCTACCTCTTCATGATCATTCCCAAGGGTTTCATCCCCAACGAGGATACCGGGCAGGTTTTCGCGTTCACCGAGGCCTCGCAGGACATCTCCTTCGAGGGGATGATGGAGCACCAGCTCAAGGTCGCCAATATCGTGAACCAGCAGCCCTACGTGGCGTCCTACTTCTCGGCGATCGGGGCCAGCGGCTCGAGCGTGGTCATGAACACCGGCCGCATCTTCATGCGCCTCAAGCCCACCACGGAGCGGCCGACCGCGGACGAGATCGTGAAGGACCTGCGGCGGAAGACGAGCGGCATCCCGGGCATCAACGTCTACCCGC
>DATFUK010000550.1:0-2155 GCA_035260865.1 Candidatus Methylomirabilota bacterium
TGGCGATCACGGTGTTCACGAACGCGTTCCTGATCGACTGCACCGGCAAGGATCCCGTGGAAGGCGCGGCGGTCGTGGTGGAGGGCGAGCGGATCAAGGACGTGATCGCCTCGGGCAAGGTCGGGCCCCTGCCCGGGAAGATCGACACGGTGGATCTCAAGGGCCGTACGCTCATGCCAGGGCTCACCGACGCCCACGTCCACGTCTGCGCGGTCGAGGGCAATATCCCCGAGCAGCATCGCCACAACCCGCCCAGCCTGATCGCGGCCAAGGCGCTCCGCCGCATGGAGCAGTGCCTGATGCAAGGCTTCACCACCGTGCGCGACGCGGGCGGCGCCGACTACGGCTTCCGCGAGGCCGCCGAGTCCGGCCTCTACCCCGGCCCGCGCATGCTCGTCTCCGGCCGCCCGCTCTCGCAGACCGGCGGCCACGCCGACAAGCGCCGGCGCTCCGAGTGGATCGAGCCGGTGGACTGCTGCGTGGGCATGGCGGGCATGATCGCGGACGGGGCCGACGAGGTCCGCAAGGCCGCCCGCGAGAACCTCCGCCACGACGTGGACCAGATCAAGATCATGGCCTCGGGCGGCGCGATGTCGCCGGGCGACGAGCTCGACACCACCCAGTACACGGTGGATGAGATGCGCGCGGCGGTGGAGGAAGCGCGCGCGGTCGGCAAGTACGTGCTGGCCCACGCCTACTCCGGCTCGGCCATCCGCAACGCGATCCAGGCCGGCGTGCGCTGCATCGAGCACGGCAACCTGCTCGACGAGGCCGGCGCGCAGGCGATCAAGGCGGCGGGCGCCTACCTGGTGCCGACCATGGTCACCTACGAGGCCATCTCCCGCGAGGGCAAGAACTACGGCATCGGCGACCACCAGATCCAGAAGATCAACCTGGCGCTCGAGAAGAGCCTCGAAGGCCTCACCCACGCCTATCGCGCGGGCTGCAAGATCGGCTCGGGCTCGGACCTGCTCGGCGACATGCAGTCGCAGCGCGCGATGGAGTTCGAGCTGAAGGGCCAGGTGATGAAGCCGATGGAGGTGCTGCTCTCCGCCACCATGGTCAACGCCGACATTTTCAGGATGGCTGATCGAATCGGTTCGGTCGAGCCCGGCAAGTACGCCGACCTGCTCGTGGTGGACGGCGACCCGCTCAAGAACCTCCGCGTCTTCCAGAACACCGCCCACATCCACGCGATCGTGAAGGGCGGCGTGTTCGTCAAGCGCGCGCTCTAGCGCGCGACGGAAGGGAGCACCATGCCGAGCGCGGCCGATTTCGAGAAGCTGGGGGTCTTCTACCTGGGCCGGCCGTATGACTGGCAGCAGAAGAAGGGGCAGGACGGCCTGATCCTCTACGACTCGAAGGACCTGGTGACCCACGCGGTCTGCGTGGGCATGACCGGCAGCGGCAAGACCGGCCTCTGCCTGGCCTTGATCGAGGAAGCGGCGATCGACGGCATCCCGGCCATCCTCATCGATCCCAAGGGCGATCTCGCGAACCTCCTGCTCACCTTCCCCGGGCTCAAGTCCGAGGACTTCCGCCCGTGGGTCAACGAGGACGACGCGCGCCGCAAGAACCTCTCGGTGGACGACTACGCGCGCCAGCAGGCCGAGCTGTGGCAGAAGGGACTCGCGTCCTGGGGCGAGGACGGTGCGCGCATCCAGCGCCTGCGCGACGCGGTCGACTTCGCGATCTACACGCCGGGCAGCAACGCGGGGATCCCGCTCTCCATCCTGAAGTCGTTCGCGGCCCCGCCGCCCGCCATCCGGGAAGACGAGGAGCTGCTGCGCGAGCGCATCGGCACCACCGCGACGAGCCTGCTGGGGCTCCTCGGCATCGACGCCGACCCGATCAAGAGCCGCGAGCACATCCTGATCTCTACCATCCTCGACACCGCGTGGCGCCAGGGGCAGGAGCTCGACCTGGCCGGGCTCATCCAGCAGATCCAGACGCCGCCGGTGAAGCGGGTGGGCGTCCTGGACCTCGACGCGTTCTTCCCGTCCAAGGACCGCTTCGCGCTCGCGATGTCCCTCAACAACCTGCTCGCCGCGCCCGGCTTCGGCGCCTGGATGGAGGGCGAGCCGCTCGACGTGGGCAACCTGCTGCACACACCGGAGGGCAAGCCGCGCGTCGCCATCGTCTCGATCGCGCACCT
>DATFUK010000551.1:0-4576 GCA_035260865.1 Candidatus Methylomirabilota bacterium
CCGGTCGACGAGATAGCCCGCGCCCAGGTTGCCTCCCGCTTCCTCGTCCGCCACCGCCAGATAGATGAGGGTGCCGCGCGGGCGGAAGCCGTCCTTGGCGAGGCGCCGGGTGGCCACCGCCATGGTGGAGGTGAGGTTCAGCATGTCGATGGCGCCGCGGCCCCAGACCACCCCGTCCACCAGCTCGCCCCCGAAGGGATCGCGCTTCCAGCCGTCGGGGCTCACCGGTACCACGTCGGTGTGGCCCATGAGGAGCAGGCGCGGGGCCTTGGGGTCCGAGCCCTCGATGCGCGCGATGAGGCTCTCGCGCCCCGGCTCGGAGGTGTAGCGCTCGCACGCGACCCCCGCGCCCGCGAAGTAGTCCTCGAGCGCGGCGCAGCTCCGCGTCTCCTGGCCGGAGGCCGCGGTGCCGTCGTTGACGCACGCGTTGCGGATCATGGTGCGCAGCAGCTCGGTCGCCTCGGTCTCGATGCTCTGTTCGTCTCGCATGGGGGTTCCTCGGTGGGGTCAGGTCCTACATTCAAACATTGCCCGAGAAGTGACGGATGATCCAGCCCGCGATGGAATGACGGGCCGGGCCCACCGGCATCTCGGTGCGCGGAAACCACCGCGCGTCCTCCAGCTCCTCGCGGTCGATGGTGATCTCGCCGCCCGCGTAGCTCGCGATGAAGCCGATCATGATCTGGCTCGGGAAGGGCCAGTTCTGGCTGCCCACGTACTGGATGTCCTTGACGTCCACCCCGACCTCTTCCTTCACCTCGCGCGCCACGCAGCCCTCCAGCGACTCGCCGTTGTCCACGAAACCCGCGACCAGCGCGTAGCGGCCGGGCGCCCAGATCGCCTTGCGCGCGAGGAGCACGCGGTCGCCGTCGCGCACCAGCACGATGACCGCGGGATGCAGATGCGGATAGTGCTCGTAGCTGCACGCCCCGCAGCGCTTGCCCCACTCGCCCTCGAGGCGGCCGGTCGGCGCGCCGCAGCGCGGGCAGTGCCCGCTCGTGGACTCCCAGTACAGGAGCTGCATCGCCATGCCGCCCACCGTGAGCAGATCGTCGGGCAGCCGCGTGCCCTGCATCGGCACGAGCGTCTCCGGCCGGAGCCCCTCCGGCACCGGCGCGCTCTTGGGGAGCGCGGCGACCCAGCAGGGCTCGCCCGACCACGTGCCGAGCCAGTGGCGCGGGCCCACTCCGTCGAGTCCGCGGGGCGGCGACTCCGGGGTGGCGCCGGCGGGCAGGCGGAAGCCGTCGCCGTCGGGCACCACGAGGAGCTTCTGGTCCTGGACGACGAGCCAGCGGCCGGCGCCCACGGGTGGCCCACCCGCCCCGCGCTTGGCGGGGGCGAACTCGCCGCGGAGGCAGTCCATGTTGAACGGCAGGTAGACGGATAACGGAGTGATCGGGGTCGTGATCGGAGTCGTCATCGGGGTCGTCACCGGCGCGCCGAGTCTATCACGGAGAAAACCCGGTTGCGCTCCGGCCCCGCCCGGGGTACCACTACCCCGTGCCCGAGCTGCTCTCCGCCCTCGCCGGCTCCGTCGCCGCGCGCCTCATCGCGCGCAAGGAGACGATCGCGATCTCGGAGTCCTCGACGGGCGGTCTGATCTCGGCCGCGCTGCTGGCGATCCCGGGCGCGTCCGCGTACTTCACGGGCGGCGGTGTGATCTACACGCAGACCGCGCGGCGCAGCCTGCTCATGCTGCCCGACGACGCGGTGCGCGGCATCCGCTCCAGCACGGAAGCGGCGGCCCGGATCAACGCGACGACGATCCGCGAGCGGCTCGGCACCACCTGGGCGCTCGCCGAGACCGGCGCGGCCGGCCCCACCGGCAATCGCTACGGCGACGCGGCCGGGCATTCGTGCTTCGCGGTCGCGGGCGCGGTCGAGATGGCCCGCACCCTGGAGACCGGGCGGAGCGATCGCGAAGCCAACATGTGGGCGTTCACCCGAGCCGCGCTCGAGCTGCTCGACACCTGCCTCCAACAAGCGGGAGAGACATCATGACCGATTCCAAGATCCGCGTCGGCTTCATCGGCGCCGGCGCCAACACGCGCAAGCATCACCTCCCCAAGCTGAAGGCCCAGCCCGGGGTCGAGCTGGTCGCGGTGGCCAACCGGTCGAAGGAGTCGGGGGAGCGGGTCGCGAAGGAGTTCGGCATCGGCCGGGTCCACGCGAGCTGGCCGGAGATCGTCAACGCGCCCGACATCGACGCGGTGTGCATCGGCACCTGGCCCTACACGCACTGCGAGATGACTACCGCCGCGCTCGGCGCGGGCAAGCACGTCCTCTGCGAGGCGCGGATGGCCATGAACGCCACCGAGGGCCGGCGCATGCTGGAGGCCTCGCGCAAGGCGCCGAGCCTGATCGCCCAGCTCGTGCCCGCGCCCCACACCCTCGAGCTGGACGCCACCGTCCAGGCGTTGCTCGCCGAGGGCTTCCTGGGCGAGGTGCTCGCGGTCGAGCTGCAGTCCTCCCCGGGCCGCTTCGTGGAGCCGGACGCCCCGCTGCACTGGCGGCACGACGTGGCCATGAGCGGGCACAACATCCTCAACATGGGGATCTGGTACGAGGCGATGATGCGCTGGCTCGGCCCCGCGCAGCGGGTGACCTCGATGACCAAGGTCGCGGTGCCGAAGCGGAAGGACGCGGCCGGCGCGACCCAGGAGGTCAAGGTCCCCGATCACGTGGACATCCTCGCCCAGCTCCGGCGCGGCGCGGTCGCCCACATGCGCTTCAGCTCGGTGACCGCGCTCGCCCCCGCCTCCGAGGCATGGCTCTACGGGAGCGAGGGGACGTTGAGGCTGGAGGCCGACGGGCTCCGTCTCACCGGGGCCCGCCGGGGGGAGTCCGCGCTGCGCGAGATTCCGGTGCCGCCCCGGACGCGCATCGGCTGGCGGGTCGAGGAGGAGTTCGTCAACGCGATCCGCGGCCGGGAGAAGGTCGCGCGCACCACCTTCGAGGACGGGGTGCGCTACATGGAGTTCACCGACGCGGTCACCCGGAGCGCGACCACCGGGCAGACCGTGGACGTGAAGGAGCTCTAGGTCCGGTACCAGTAGGCGATCCGGCCGAAGATGGAGTCCCACGAGTTGAGCTCCACCCCGGCCAGGTTGTTGGCGGCGGCGTGGAGCACGTTGCGCCACGTCACCGGGATCGCCACCGCCTTCTGCACCACGAGGTCGTTCATCTTGATGAAGAGGGCGGCCCGCTTGACCGGGTCCATCTCCACGTCCGCCTTGCGCCACAGGCGGTCGTAGTCCGCGTTCTTCCAGCGCGCGATGTTCCGTCCCGTCCACCCGTTCTCCTTGGTGGGCACCTCCCAGGAGACGAACTGGGCCATGAAGAACTGGGGGTCGATGGGAGTGAACACGGTGTAGGTCTGCAGATCGGCCAGGAAGCGGATGTTGGTGTCCACGTTGCTCACGTCGGAGGAGAAGAAGACCGAGGCGGGGATCGCCTTCACCTCCATCTCGATGCCCGCGCGCGCGGCCGACTGCTTGACCACCATCTGGACCTTCTGCACGGTGGCGTTGGCGGCGGCCTGGAAGAGTAAGCGCAATCGCCGGCCGTCCTTCGCGCGAACTCCGTCGGGCCCGCGCGCGTAGCCCGCCTGGTCCAGGAGATCGTTGGCCTTGTCCACGTTGAACTCCCAGGTGCTGTTACGCGAGCGGAAGCGCTCGGGGGCGTTCAGGAAGTTCGCGGTGATCTGGCCGATGCGCCCGACCAGGTGCTCCTGGATGGCCATGCGATCCACCAGCAGGCTCAGCGCGGTACGCACCGGCTGCTCGGTCAGCACCGGGTGCGGAGCCTTGAGGCTCGAACGCTCGCCGTCGACCTCGCGCCACGGATCCGTCTGGTTGCACTGGATGAAGCTCACCCCGCTGCTCGGGATTGAGAGGACGCGGCCCTTGCCGCCCTGCTCGATCCGCCGCAGGACCTCCTCCTCCACCAGCACGTAGTAGGCGAAGTCGTACTCCCCGGTCTGCAGCACCGCGCGGGCCGCCCCCACCGCGTCGCCGCCGCACTTGATCTCGAGCTGATCGAAGAACGGCCGGTTCGGCACGTGGTAGCGCTTGTTGATCTCCGCGCGGATGAAGTCGCCCGGCCGCCACTCCGCGAGGCGATAGGGTCCGGTGCCGACCGCGGGGAGCATGCCGATCGCCTCGCGCGCGCCCGCCCCCTTCGTCTTCTCGAAGAGATGGCGGGGGAGCAGGCCGCCACCGGTGAACGAGGAGTCCCAGGAGGGCTGCGGCTTCTTGAAGACGAGCTTCACGGTGTGGGAGTCGATCTTCTCGATCCGCGTGATGTCCTCGTAGCCCGCCCGCGTGCTCGCCGCGGTCGCGGGATCGATCGCGAACTCCCAGTTGAAGATCACGTCGTCGGCGGTGAACGGAGCGCCGTCGTGCCAGAGCACGTTGCGCTTGAGCCGCCAGGTCACCCACTGGCCGTCCTTGGCCACCGTGCCCGCCTTGCGCGAGGGCATCTCCTCGGCGAGGACCGGCACGAAGGTGCCGTCGGCGGCGGGGGCGGCGAGCGACTCGTAGAAGATCCGCTGGACCGTGAAGTCGCGGAGGCCGCG
>DATFUK010000552.1:0-6951 GCA_035260865.1 Candidatus Methylomirabilota bacterium
TCTGACGAGCCTAGCACTTCCGCGCGGGGAGCGGTCGGCCGAAATCCCCGCGCGAGGGCCTAGGCGAGCATCCGGCCCAGGACGGCGCCCTCGACCGCCTCCATCCGGAGGTCCAGCATGGTCGCCACGGTCGGCGCCACGTCGCGGCTCCGGATCGCGCCCAGGGCCACGTCGCGACGCACTCCCGCGCCGGCGGCCAGGAAGAAGGCCGCGTTGTCGCCGTAGGTCGGACGCTGGCCGTGAGTGCCCAGGTATTTCGGGGGGCCGTGCTCGTCCTCGCCCTCCGCGGTGTCGCCGTAGGCGTAGCCGGGCGCGGCCTCGAACATCACGTCGGCCACCTGGTGGTGCTCGCCGGGCGTCGGCAGGCCGAGGGCGCCGTACTCCGCGGCGGGCCACATGCCGCTCACGCCCTCCAGGGTCGCGATCTCCCGGGCGAGCTGGTGCAGGGCGGCGAGGTCGCCCTCGAGACGGTAGAGCGCGCCCGCGCCGTGGTTCATCACGAAGCGCGCCTCCCGCTGCGCGCCCAGCTTGCGCAGTCTCACGTTGGGGCGGATCTCCCGATGCGAGGGCAGGAAGCCGTGGTCGGACACCACGAACACGGTGGTGTGGTCGAGGCCCGAGTCGGGAAGCGAGTCGAGGAAGCGGCCGATCAGCCCGTCCACGTACTCGAGCGCCCAGTAGGCCTCCGGCGAACGGGGCCCGTGGAGATGCTGGAAGCTGTCCACGCAGAGGAAATGCATGAGCAGCAGGGCCGGGTCGTGGCGGCGCGCCGCGTGGGCCGCCACGCCGCCCACCATCTCGTCCTTGAGGAAGCGCTTCGGCAGGAGCGCCCACTCGCCCTGCCGGTGCATCGGGTAGCCGAGCGCGGCGAGCTCCTCCCACACGGTTCGTGCGGTCTGGGTCTCGAACACCCGCTGGTCCTTGAAGAAGGGCAGGTTGAAGTCGAGCGTGGTCGCGTTGCGGGTGGCCGGCCAGTCCACCGCGGCGGTGCGCAGCCCCGCGGCGTGGGCGAGATCGTAGAAGGTCGGCGCGCGCAGGAGCGCGGGCGCGTCGTAGATGGGATCGCCGGTGAGATCCTCGGCGGCCCGTGTGTCGCGATTCAGGATGTGGTTGGCCACCACCCCGTGCACGCGGGGGCTCACGCCGGTGACCAGGCTCACGTGGGTGGGCCACGTGGTGCTCGGGAAGACGGCCTCCATCCCCGACGCGACGGCGCCGCGCTCGGCGAGCCGCCGGAGGCGGGGCAGGCGGGCCTGCGGGTCCGTCCAGTAGAACGCCGCGAAGCCGTCGATGCTGATGACGACGACGCGGCGTTTCAAGGTCGCAATCTAGGCGGTCGCCGCGGTGGCGGCGGCCCGGGCCCGCGCCCGGTACTTCTCGAGGTTGCCGCCCGACTTGAGCTTGCCGGGTAGCGGGTGGCCGACCACGCGCTCGGCGAGCTGGCCGGCCTCGATCATCGCGTCGAGATCGATGCCGGTGTCGACCCCCAGCTCCTGGCAGAGGAAGACCAGGTCCTCGGTGGTGACGTTGCCGGCCGCGCCCTTGTGGGCCGCGAACGGGCAGCCGCCCAGGCCCGCCACCGCGCTGTCGAAGCGGTCGACCCCGACCTCGAGGGCGGCGACCACGTTGGCGATGGCGAGCGCGCGCGTGTCGTGGAGGTGGAGCTTCACCGGGATCTCGGGCCAGCGCGCGCGGACCGCGCCCACCAGCCGCTTGATCTGGAGCGGATTCGCCCAGCCCATGGTGTCGGCCAGGCTGATATTGCCGAGCCGGGAGCCGCAGCCCACCGCCTGCCGCTCGACCTTCTCGACGACGCCGATCACCTGCGCGGGGGTCACGTCCCCCTCGTAGTTGCATCCGAACGCGGCCATCACCCCCACGTCGATCCAGTCCATGCCGAGAGCCTGGTAGCGCCGGGCCCAGCCGGGCAGCTCGGCGATCTTCTCGTCCACGCTCCGGTTGGTGTTCTTGCGGGTGAAGGTGTCGGTGGCCGCGACGCCGAACATCGGCCGCAGCGCGAGCGACTCCCGCAGCCGCGCGGCGCGCTCGAGGCCGGCCTCGTTGAGCCAGATCGCCTCGTAGGCCACGCCGGGGACGCGCCTGATGCCCGCCACCATCTGCTCGGCGTCGGCCATCTGCGGCACCCACTTGGGGCTCACGAACGACGTGAACTCGATGGTGGAGACGCCGGTCTCGGAGAGCGCGTCCACCAGGGAGATCTTGGCCGCCAGGCTGATGTCGCCCTTCTCGTACTGGAAGCCCTCGCGGGGGCCCACTTCCTTGATCGTGATGTGGCTCGGCATGTCGCTCATGCGATGACCCTCCGTGACGCGAGCGCGTCGATCTCGTCGGTCTCGAGGCCCAGCTCGCGCAGGACCTCGCGGGTGTGCTCGCCCAGCGTGGGCGCCGGGCGCTGCAGTGTCATGTCGAAGGCGGTGCTGTGCACCGGCAGCTTGGGGAGCTTCGCGATTCCGCCGCCGGGGAGCGGGGTGTCGAGGAGCTGGCCGGTCGCCTGGAGATGCGCGTCGTCCACGAGCTGATCCGGGCGTCGCAGCGGCGCGAACGGCACGCGGGCGCGCTCGAGCCGCTCCGATAGCTCCGCGCTCGAGTACCGGAGCATCTCCTCCGCGATGCGGGCAGGCAGCCAGGCGCGCGCGGCGACCCGCTTGGCGTTGTCGTCGAGCCGCTCGTCGGCCCGCAAATCTTTCAATCCGAACTCGTCGCAGAAGCGCTCCCAGTGGGCGTTGGAGGTGATGCCGATGAAGATCTGCTCGCCGTCGCCGGCGGTGAAGAGCTGGTACACGCCCCAGCCCATGCGGGCGCCCTGGCGGATCTCCGGCATCGGCACCGAGGGCTGGCCGGTGGCCGCGTGCTGGGCCAGCCACTGGCCCACCCAGAAGACGACGGTCTCGAAGAGTCCCGAGGTGATCTTCTGTCCCCGGCCGGTCTGCGCGCGCTGGTGGAGCGCGGCCAGGACCGCGATCACGCCGTAGGCCGCCGCCCCGACGTCCACGATCGAGGCGCCGGCGCGCAGGGGCTGTCCGCGCGGGCCGGTCATGAAGGCGAGACCGGCCGACATCTGCGCGAGCTCGTCGAGGAAGGGGCGCGCCTCCGACGGGCCGGGGAGAAAGCCCTTGAGCGCCAGGTAGATGATGCCCGGGTGCACCCGCGCCAGCACCTCGTAGCCCAGGCCGAGGCCCTCGACCGCGCCGTGAGCGAAGTTGTCGATGACCACGTCCGAGCCCGCGACGAGGCGCAGGAAGAGCGCGCGTCCGTCCGCCGAGCCCTTGAGGTCGATCGCGATCGAGCGCTTGTTGCGGTTCAGGAAGTGGAAGTTGGCCGAGGTGCCGGCCGGCATGCCCCGCGACTGGTCGCCTTCACCGGGCCGCTCCACCTTGATCACGTCGGCGCCCAGGTCGGCCAGGAGCAGCCCGGCCGAGGGCCCCGCGATGATGTGGCCGAGCTCGAGGACGCGCACGCCCTGGAGCGGAAGCGGGGTGGTCATGACGCGGGCATTGTATCGTAAACACAGGGCCTCCTGGTTGCGCGGCCCTGACCGCTCTGGTACCGTCGGTCGCGAAAGGAGCAACGCGATGCCCACTACCGCCCGGCGCTGGCTCTGGATCCTCCTGCTGACCGCGGCGAGCGTCTTCGTCACGCTCGGCATGGCGTGCGCCACGCCCTTCGCCGCGCTCGCGACGCTGGCCGCGCTCCACATGAGCCGGCGTGACGGGCTCGCGCTGATCGGGATCGCCTGGCTCGCGGACCAGGCCGTCGGCTACGGCCTGCTCGGCTATCCGCGCACCGCGAACAGCGTCGCGTGGGGCGTGATCCTGGGCGTCAGCGCCTTCGCGGCGCTGCTCGCCGCGCGGGCGCTGGCCGATCGGCTGCGCGGGCGCGGGGGGTTGATGACGGGCGCCGCCGCGTTCGTGGGCGGGTTCGTGGCGTACGAGGCGGTGCTCGTGGCCGCGACCGCGGTACTGGCGAGCGGCGCGGAGGCGTTCTCGCTGCCGATCGTCGGCTGGGTGCTTCGCGTGAACCTGCTCTCGCTCGCGGGCCTGCTGATCCTCCACCGGCTCGCGGTCTGGATCGGGCTGGTGACGCGGGCTTCTCTCGGAGCGCGGGCGACCGTCACCGCCGGCTGACGCCGTGAGCGCCACCGGCAAGCTGGACCGGCCGGGCGGATCGCTGTACTTCGAGGTCATCGACGCGACCCCGCCCTGGGCGGGGGAGGCGCCGCTGATCGTCTTCCACCACGGCATCGGCGCCACCGCGGAGATCTGGGCCGAGTGGCTCCCCGCGCTGCTGGATCGCTACCGCGTCGCCCGCTTCGACATGATGGGCTTCGGCCGCTCGGGGGTGCCGGGCCCCGGGTTTCCCTGGTCGCTCGAAGGGCTGATGGCCGACGCGCTCGAGGTCGCGCGCGCCGCGGGCGCCGAGCGCTTCCACTTCGTCGGCGAGTCGGTCGGGGGCACCGTCGGCCTGCTGCTCGGGAGCCGGCACCCCGCGGCCCTGCTGAGCCTGACCGTCTCGAACGCCTCGCACCGCGGCGGCTCGATCCAGCGCGCGCGGGAGTGGCGCGAGTTCATCCGCGCCAACGGCATGGCCAGGTGGGGCGAGATGATGACCCCGCTGCGCCTCGACCGCGACCGGGTCTCCGCGGCCCAGTACCGCTGGTTCGAGGAGGCTCAGGCCCGGTGCTCCGCGGACTCGGTGCTCGACCTGGCCGACGTGCTCATCGGGACCGATCTCTCGCCCGAGCTTGGCCGCATCCCGGTGCCGACGCTGCTGCTGGCGCCCGGGCGCAGCCCGTTCGTGCCGCTCGCGGTCATGGAGGCGATGCACGCGGGCATCGCGGGCTCGGAGCTCCAGGTCTTCCCGGAGGCGCGGCACGGCCTCCCGTGCTCGCACGGCTCGGCGTGCGGACGCGCGCTCCGCGCCTTCCTCGATCGCCGCGCCGCGTAGCCCGATGGCGGTCTCCCCGGCCGTCGCGGAGACGACGGACGCGCTGCTGGTCGCCCTGCTCGGCGCGCTCGATCGAGTGGAGTGGGCGCAGCGGCAGCTCTTCCCGCCGCGGGCCCTCGAGCTGGCCGATCGCCTCGCTCCCCACGCCGAGCGCCTGGCCGGGCCGCGGCGCGCGCTCGAGGCCGCCGCGTGGCCCGACGATCTGCGGCTGCTGCGTGAGCGGCTCGCCCAGGTCAGCGGCCAGGCCATCGAGCTGATCGAGGCCTTCACGGCGGCCGCGCGCACCGGCGAGCCGATCGAGCTCTACCGGGCGCTGCGCCGCTTCGCGCCGCTGCAGGAGGCGCTCTACCCGCTCGCGCCGGTGCTGGAGCCGGTGAGCCGCTGGTTCCTCGAGCCGGGCCGCCGCGGGGACGACGTGCTGGTCCGGCGCCTGCGCGAGGCGGCCCTCCGCGACGACGGCGCCCGGGTCGGGGTGCTGCACGCGCGCAACGACCACGCCAGCCGCGGTGGCCTCTCGCTCTACGTGCCGGAGACGTGGGAGGCAAGCGCGCCGCCGGCGCCGCTGGTCGTCGCCCTGCACGGGGGCAGCGGCCACGGGCGCGACTTCCTGTGGGCCTGGCTGCGGGAGGCGCGCTCGCGCGGCGTGCTGGTGCTGTCGCCGACCGCGCTCGACCGCACGTGGTCCATCATGGGCGGAGAGGACGTGGACGCGCCCCGGCTGCGGGCGGCGGTCGAGGACATCGCCGCGCGCTACCACGTGGACCGCGCGCGCGTCCTGCTCACCGGCATGTCGGACGGCGCGACCTACGCGCTCCTCTGCGGGCTCGCGGAGGGCATGCCCTTCACCCACCTGGCGCCGGCCTGCGGCGTGCTCCATCCGTTCCTCCTCGCCCGGGGCGATATCCAGAACGCGCGCGGCCGGCCGATCTACCTGGTGCACGGCGCGCTCGACTGGATGTTCCCGGTGCAGACCGCGCGCATGAGCCGGGACGCGCTCCAGATGGCGGGGGCGGAGGTCGTCTATCGCGAGATCGAGGATCTCTCCCACACGTATCCGCGGGACGAGAACGCGCGGATCCTCGACTGGCTCCTCGGCCCGGTCAGCTCGTAGGCGCTGCCGCGGCGAAGCGGTTGATCGGCAGGGGCGCGGTCACCGCGCCCCGGCACGCCGCGGCGACATAGGGCGCCAGACGCCCGGCCAGCGCCCAGGCCTCCGCGGCCCGCTCGCGGTGGCGGTCGGCCGCCTCCTGGGCGCGCGCGTAGATCCGCGCCTCGTCCACCGTGGTCACGCGGCCCCGCTCGAGGACCACGCGGCCATCTACCAGGACCGTGTCCACGCTCGCGCCGGTCTCGGCGTAGACGAGCGCCTTCACCGGATCGGAAAGGGGACGGAGGAAGATCGAGTCGGTCCGGAGCAGGACCAGATCCGCCTTGCGCCCCGGCGCGAGGACGCCCAGGTCCCCGGGCTGGCCCATCACGCGCGCGGTGCCGGCGGTGACCAGGTCCCAGACCGCGTCGGCGTCGAGCCAGCGGGCGGTCTCGTGCGGGAAGCGGAGCGTGCTGATCACCGAGGCGATGCGGAGGGCCTCGAAGAGGTTCTGGTTGTCCGCGCACGTCGAGCCGTCGGTGCCGAGGCCGACCGCCAGGCCGCGGTCCAGCATCTCGCGCACCGGCGCGATGCCCACGCCCAGGCGGAGGTTGCTGCCGGGATTGTGAGCGACCGCGGCGCCCGCGTCGGCCAGCATCTGGAGATCGGCATCGTCGAGCCAGACCGAGTGCGCGCCCACGAAGCCGGGGCCGAGCACCCCGTGGTCGGCCAGCCGGGCCACGATGCTCTTGCCCCAGCGCCGCCGGCTCTCGACCACCTGGACCTTGGACTCGGCGAGGTGGGTGTGGATGCCGACACCGTACTCGCGGGCCAGGGCGGCGCAGCCGTCCAGCAGCTCGTCGGTGGCCTGGTTGGGGATGGTGGGTGCGGCCGCGACC
>DATFUK010000553.1:0-3653 GCA_035260865.1 Candidatus Methylomirabilota bacterium
CGCGGAAGAAGTCTTCCGGCAGGTGGAGCGCCAGGGCGAAGATCCGCATGAGACGGGCCGCGAGCCCCTCCATGGTCCGGTAGTACTCGGTCCACGCCGCGCGCAGTCCCGCGGGCCGCTCGGGCCAGAGGTTCGGCGCGAACGACGGGTAGGCCTCCGGCCGCCGGTAGTAGGCCTCGTCCGGCACGTCGACCGGGCCGATCGCGAAGAACTCCTTGAGATCGGTGCTGGAGGCGTCGCCCCGGCTATAGGAGAGGTTCTCGGCGCCGAGCGCGAGGTAGCCGCGGCTCTGCTCGGGCCGCGGCCGCGCCACCCGCTGCTTCTCGCCGGCCGGCAGGTCGAAGAACGCGCGCGAGGTGGCCAGCATGCGATCCGCCAACGCGCCGGGGACCCCGTGCCCGACGATCGTGAAGAAGCCGATGTCGGTGCAGGCCGCGTCGACCGCGCGCACCACCGCGTCGCGCTCGATCGGCCGCGCGCGCTCGCCGCTCGGATCGAAGGGCGCGATGTCGATCACCGGGACGGTCGTGTGCACGGCAGCGCCTCCGGCTTAGGCCAGGCCGAGGCCGGCCGCGCCTCCGGTGACCACCACCGCCCTGTCCGCGAGCCGCCCGGTCACCGATCCTGCTCGGCCCGACGCGTGAACTCGAGCGCGTCCTGCAGCACGTGGTCGGCGTGGGCGCGCGCCAGGCGCTCGCCGCGGTCGGCGTCGCCCGCCACCACCGCTTCGAAGAGCTCGCGGTGCTCGGCCACGCTCGACTCGACGCGCTCCGGCAGGTAGAGCGACCGGAGGCGGAGGACCAGGATCTGGGCGTAGACGTTGTCGAGCAGGCGGCTCAGCACCTGGTTCCGCGCCGCCCCCAGCACGCGGTCGTGGAAGTCGATCGCCGCGCGCGAGTACTGCTCGATCGCGCCGGCCGCCGCCGCCTGCTCCATCTCCTTCATGGAGGCCTCGAGACCCGCGTGGTCGTCGGGGTCGAGGTGACCCGCGGACTGTCGCACCGCGAGCGCCTCGAGCGCCCCGCGCACCGCGAAGAGGTCGCGGATCTGGTCGGCGCCGTAGTTGAGCACGAAGACGCCGTGGCGGGGCACCGTGTTGACCAGCCCCTCGCTCTCGAGGCGGCGCATGGTGTCCCAGACCGGGGTGCGGCTGACTCCGAGGTCGCGGCAGATCTGCTCGACGTTCAGCTTCGAGCCGGGCGGGAAGACCTGGCTCAGGATGAGGTCGCGCACCGTCCGGTATACTCGCTCCCCGAGACTCTCGTGCAGCAGCGGGGCGATCGCGGCGCGGGGTGCAGTCGACCGGGCGGGTGACATGGAGCCGTATTCTTGGCGCGACCGAACGCGTTGTCAATCGGGTTTTCATTTGACACGTGACATGAAATGTAGGATAAGTGCGCGATTCCCCTAACCACCGCAACGTGGCGGCGTGGGACCCAAACAGTGCTGGGCAAGAGGAGGTCGTTCATGACGCGAGCAATCCGGGCCCTTTCCGTTGCGCTGGCCATCGTGTTCGCCGCCGGCGCGCCGAGCGCGCAAGCGCAGGACTCCGTGAAGGTGGGCGTGATCCAGCCCCTGTCGGGCCCGGTGGCCGCCTCCGGGAACTACGTCCGGATGGGCGCCGAGATCGCCCGCGACTGGGCGAACGCCAAGGGCGGCGTGCTCGGACGCAAGGTCGAGCTGCTGATCGAGGACAACAAGTCCGACCCGAAGGAAGCCGCCACCGCTGCCGAGAAGCTGATCGTGCGCGACAAGGTGCCGGTCATCGTCGGGGCCTGGGGCAGCTCGATGACTCTGGCCGCGATGCCGAAGCTCGAGGAGTACGGGGTGCCGATGGTGGTGGAGACCTCCAGCGCGGCCACCATCACCAAGCGTGGCAACCCGTGGATCTTCCGGATCAGCCCGCCGAGCGAGATGGAGGCCCTCGGCCTCGAGAAGTACCTCAAGGAGTTCGGCATCAAGCAGGCCGACTTCCTCGCGGTCAACACCGACTGGGGCCGGGGCTCGGTCACCGCGTTCGGCGACCTCCTGAAGAAGTCCGGCGCCTCGGTCGGGGCGGTGGAGTTCATGGAGCAGTCCGCCACCGACATGAACGCCCAGATCACCAAGGTGAAGGCGGGCTCGGCCGACACGCTGTTCCTCACCACGAGCGTCGAGCAGATCACGCTCGTGCTCAAGCAGGCGCAGGAGCAGCGGCTCATCCGCAAGGTCATCACCACCGGCGGCAGCTCCTCGCCGAGCCAGCTCATCAAGCAGGCGGGCGCGGCGGCCGAAGGCTCGTACCACATCCTGTTCTTCCTGCCCTGGTTCCCGGAGGCGATGCCGGACGGCAAGCTCGCGAAGGCCTTCGTCGACGAGTGGGCCAAGCGCGGCCACCCGTTCGAAGGGCTGACCGAGGGCTTCCGCGGCCACGACGGGGTGCTGACCGCGGTCGAGGCCATCCGGGTCGCCGGCAAGGCGGAGCCGAAGGCGGTGCAGGCCGCGCTCTGGCAGGTGAGCGTGATGGGGCTCAACGGGCCCATCAAGTTCGAGAAGGACGGCCCGGCCGGCAAGGAGAGCGGGCAGTCCAAGCCGAGCATCTTCATCGTCCAGGTGAAGGACGGCAAGATCGCGCTGCCCGCGTTCGCGGCCAAGAAGTAGCGCGGGAGGCGACCGCGAGCGCTTGGACCAGCTTCTCCAGCACCTCCTGAACGGATTGCTGCTGGGGGCCACCTACAGCCTGCTCGGGATCGGCCTCACCCTGGTCTTCGGGCTGATGAGCGTGGTGAACTTCGCCCACGGCGAGTTCTACACGCTGGGAGCCTACGCCGCCTTCGCGGCGCTGACGCTGGCCTCGGTGCACTTCTTCCTCGCGATCCCCCTCGCGATCGCCGCCGGCGCGGTGGCGGGCGCGATCTGCGAGCGGGTTCTCCTGCGCCCCCTGCGCGGCCAGTCGATCGACACCGTGATGCTGGTGATGATCGGGGTCTGGATCGCCATGCAGAACGCGGAGCTGCTCGGCTGGGGCGGGGTGGCCAAGAGCGTGCCGACGCCGTTTCCGACCCAGCCGCTGGTGCTGGGCCCGGTCTCGGTCGCCCCACTGCGGGTGTTCGTCTTCGTGGTCTCGGGAGGCCTGATTCTCGGCGCGCACCTGCTCCTCTCGCGGACCAAGCTGGGCCGGGCCATGCGGGCGACCTTCCAGGATCGCGAGACCGCCGCCCTCATGGGGGTGAGCATCGAGCGTATCCACACCATCACCTTCGCGTTCGGGGCCGGCCTGGCCGCCGCGGCGGGGGCCCTGCTGGGTCCCGTGTTCCTGCTCTACCCCTCCATGGGCGACCTGGCCTCGCTCAAGGCCTTCTCGGTGGTCATCCTGGGCGGGCTCGGCAACTTCGCGGGCGCCGCGCTCGGCGGCATCGTCCTGGGCGTGGCGGAGGAGCTGGGCGCGGGATACGTCTCCTCCGGCTACCGCGACGCGGTGGGCTTCCTGATGATCGTGGCGGTGCTGCTGCTGCGTCCTTCCGGGCTCTTCGCCCGCGCCGAGCGGGTGGGATGAGTCGCCTCGCGCTCCTGCTCGGGCTGGTGGTGGCGGTGACGGCGCCGGCGTGGGTCTGGAACCCGTACCATCTGCACACCCTGATCATGGCCGGCATCTTCGCGGTGCTCGCGCTCAG
>DATFUK010000554.1:0-14206 GCA_035260865.1 Candidatus Methylomirabilota bacterium
AGGATCACCGCGCCGCCCAGCCCCACGCCGCCCCCCACGCGCAGGCCCGACCCGCGCCCGGACGACTCCCCGCGCCGGTCCTCCAGATCCTCGCTGCGCTCCCCGCGAGTCCAGCGCATAACCTGTCTCCTAGGGCTGCCCGCTGGAAGCGGTCAACCGGAAGCATCTCCCCTTGTATTCGCTCGGCTCGCCTTCGGCGGCACCTCTGTATTCGCTCGGCTCGCCTTCGGCTGCACCTCGCCCTTCCCGGGCGCGCAGGAGGCGACGCCCAGCTCGGCGACCACTTCGCGGATGGCCTGGAGCGCCCCGAGCATCTCGGAGTCCGCGAGCGCGCCGATGCAGCCGACGCGGAAGCTGTCGGCCACCGTGAGCTTGCCCGGGTAGATCACGTACCCGCGCTGGGCGAGCCGATCGTAGAAGGTCTCGAAGTGGAACTTCGGATCCGCGGGCATACGGACCGTGACGATGATCGGCGCCTGCGCCAGATCGGGCAGGAGCGTCTCGAAGCCCATGCCGCGCAGGCCATTCACGAGCAGGGCGCAGTTGCGGCGGTAGCGCCCGCCCCGGCCGGGCACGCCGCCCTCGGCCGCGTGCTGGTCGAGCGCGCGGTCGAGCGCGGCGAGCACGTGGGTGGGCGGGGTGAAGCGCCACTGCCCGTTCTTCTCCATCGCGACCCACTGATCGTGCAGGTCGAGGCTCAACGACGGCGCCTGCCCGCGCGCCTCGTCGAGCGCCTCGCGCCGGATGATCGCGAAGCCGATCCCGGGGACCCCTTCGAGGCACTTGTTGGAAGACGCCACGAGGGCGTCGAAGGGCACGCGCCGGGCGTCGAGCGGGATCGCGCCGAAGGCGCTCATCGCGTCGATGAGCAGGCGCCGGCGGTGGCGCGCGGTCACCGCCGCGATCTCCTCGACGGGGTTCAGCACGCCGGAGGTGGTCTCGCAGTGCACCACCACCACGTGCGTCACCCCGGGGTCGCGCGCCAGCGCGGCGTCGAGGGCCGCGGGATCGGCGGGCTGGTCCTCCGCGGTCTCCTGGACCACGCAGGCCCGGCGGTAGTACTCGCACATGCGGACCATGCGCCGCCCGTAGGCTCCGTTGACCAGCACCAGGAGCTTGCCGGTGGGCGGCACCAGCGTGCCGATCATGGCCTCGACAACGAAGGTCCCGCTGCCCTGCAGCGGGACACACGTATGACTGCCATCCCCATTGACTAGCTCGGTCAGGCGCCGGCGCACCCGTGCGTTCATCGCGATGAAGGCCCCGTCGCGCGAGCCCCAGTCGCGCAGCATCGCCTCCTTGGTGGCGCGCGTGGTGGTCAGCGGGCCGGGGGTCAGCAGGAACGGGTCGCGCGGGGTGGCGTCCATGACCGTCCGTCCTTTCGCTTCAGCTCTTCACGCGCAGGGCGCGGGGATCGTAGGGCGGGGCCAGGCTCGCCCGCGCCGGGATCCGGTCTCCCGCCACGTCGAGCTCGAACCGGCCCCCTCCGATATACGCGTCGTCCACGCCCTCCGGGTCCCGGACATAACCCATCGCCACCCCGCGGCCGAGGGTGTGCCCGAAGCCCGCCGAGGTTACCGTCCCGACCACGCGTCCGTCACGCAGGATCGGCTCGTCGCCCCACGGCAGCGCCGCCTCGTCCTCCAGCACGAAGGTGAGCAATCGCTTCGTCAGCCTCCGCTCCCGCTGCTCGAGCAGCGCTTCCCGGCCCAGGAACGGCACCGGCTTGTCGAGCCGCACCGCAAAGCCCAGCCCCGCCTCCCAGGGCGTGTCGTCGATCGTGACCTCCCGCCCCCACGCCCGGTACGCCTTCTCCATGCGGAGGGAGTCGAGCGCGTAGTAGCCGGCGTCCCGCAGCCCCAGATCCCCTCCCGCCTCCGCCAGCTCATCGTACACGAGGCCGGCCTGCTCCACCGGCACGTAGAGCTCCCATCCGAGCTCGCCCACGTAGGTGACGCGGGAGGCGCGCGCGGTCGCCCGGCCGATCGCGATCTCGCGCGAGGTCAGGAAGGGGAACGCGGCCGGGCCGAGGTCGGCGTCGCTCACGCGCGCGAGCAGCTCGCGCGAGCGCGGCCCCATCAGGCCGAGCACCGCGCAGGCGCCGGTGACGTCGGTCACGGTGGCGCGCGCGCCCGCGGGCAGGTGGCGCCGGATCCAGTCCAGGTCGCGCGGGCCCTGCGCGGAGCCGGTCACGATCAGGTAGGCGTCGGCGGCGAGCCGCGTGACGGTGAGGTCGCTCTCGAAGCCGCCCCGCTCGTTGAGCATCGCGGTATAAACCACGCGACCGGGCGGCACCGCCACGTCGTTGGCGCAGAGGCGCTGCAGGACCGCCTCCGCGTCCGCGCCCTCGAGCTGGAGCTTGGCGAACGAGGTCTGGTCGAAGACCGCGACCGCCTCGCGGGCCGCGCGGTGCTCCTCCGCGGAATACGCGAACCAGTTCTGGCGGCCGAAGGAGTAGACGGCCACCGGCTCGACCCCCTCGGGCGCGAACCAGTTGGCGCGCTCCCAGCCCATCTTGGCCCCGAAGCAGGCGCGGCGCGCGCGCAGCCGCTCGTGGAGCGGCGAGTGGCGCAGCCCGCGCCCGCTCGTGAGCTCGCGGTTCGGGAACGCGATGTTGTAGTGCACGCCCACGATCTCGCTGACCCGCTCGCGCAGGAAGCGCCGGTTGCCGTGCAGGGGCGCGAAGCGCCGGACGTCGGACGGCCAGAGATCCATCGGCGCGCGGTCCTCGACGATCCACTCGGCCAGCGCCTTCCCCGCCCCGCCCGCGGCCGCGATCCCCCCCGAGCAGAAGCCGGCGCCCACGTAGTAGCGGCGCACCTCGGGGGCCTCCCCCAGGATGAAGTAGTTGTCGGGCGTGAAGGACTCGGGGCCGTTGAGGAAGGTGCGCACCTCCGCGGTCTCGAGCGCGGGCAGCCGCACCAGGGCGTTGCGCATCAGGATCTCGAACTTGTCCCAGTCTTCCTTGAGCGTGCCGAACGCGAAGCCCTCCGGGATGCCCGCCGCGCCCCACGGCTTGGCCCACGGATCGAAGCCGCCCATGAGGATCCCGCCCACCTCTTCCTTCACGTAGATGTGGCCGTCCGGATCGCGCAGAACCGGCAGGTCCGGCTTCACGCCCGCGATGGGCTGGGTGACGATGTACATGTGCTCGCACGCGTGCAGCGGGATCGTCACGCCGCTCATCCGCCCGAGCTCGCGCGCCCACATGCCCGCACAGTTGACCAGGATCTCGGTGGCGATGGGGCCCGCGGAGGTCTCGACCCCGGCGATCGCGCCGTCGACCACGTTGACCCCGGTGACCTTGACGCCTTCCATGAGGCGCGCCCCGCCCGCCCGCGCCCCGCGCGCCAGCGCCTGGGTGATGTCCGCCGGGTTGGCCTTGCCGTCGCCGGGAATCCACACCGCGCCGACCAGGTCGTCGGTGCGCATCAGCGGGTAGCGGGCCGCCGCCTCGTCCAGGCCGATCACGTGGGCCTCGACCCCGTAGGCGTTGGCCATCGCGGCATTGCGCTTGAGCTGCACCATGCGCTCCGCGGTGCGGGCCACGCTCACGCTCCCGCAGCGCTTCCACCCGGTGGACTGGCCCGTCTCCGCCTCGAGGCGGCTGTAGAGGTCCGCGCTGTAGCGGATCAGCCGGGTGAAGTTGCTGGAGGAGCGGAGCTGGCCGACCAGGCCGGCCGCGTGCCACGTGGTCCCACAGGAGAGGCTCCCCTGCTCCAGCAGCACGACGTCGCGCCACCCGAGCTGGGTCAGGTGGTACGCGACGCTGACGCCGACGATGCCGCCGCCGACGATGACGGCCCGCGCGTGATCTGGCACGGAGTTACGAGACTTGGTTCAGGGCCAGGTCGAAGATGTCGAAGTTCCGGAGGCGGCGGTCGCCCGGCACGCCCTTGGTCGGCCGGTTCAGGAGCAGCGGGACCGTCTGCTCGCTGATGCCGCCGTGGGAGCGGAGCGGGGCATCGAGACCCGAGAGGTCGTGGCGGGCCAGGCTGGTGCCGAGCACCACGTGGCGCTCGGACACCGCGACCAGGTCACCCACGCGGTCGGGCGGCAGCTCGAAGCGGCGGCACGCCGCGGCCCGATCCAGCACGACCTCCATCCCGGCGAGCCCGGCGAGACGACGGCGGAGATCCTCGGGGTCCGCCCCCTCCGGCAGGTAGACGGTCGCGAAGGAGCCGAGCGCCCCGTGGTGCACGACGTAGGGATCGGTGATGGGCAGGATCACCCGCGCGCGCCCGGCGCCCACCCACTGGTCCAGATGATCCTGGAGGTAGATGACGCGCGGGCGGTCCTCCGCGTCGGTCTTGGCGTTCATGCCGTGGTCCGCGGTGATGGCGAGCGTGGCGCCGAGGCCGGCCAGCTTCGCGTAGTAGCCGTCCATCATGCCGTAGAACTCGTTGGCGTCCGCCGAGCCCGGCGGGTGCTTGTGCTGCACGTAGTCGGTGGTGGAGAGGTACATGATGTCGGGCCGCATCGACTCCATCAGCTTCACGCCCGCCGCGAACACGAACTCGGAAAGGTCCGCGCTGTAGACCGAGGGCAGCGGCAGGCCCACCATCTTGAGTCCGTCGGCCACGCCGTGCTCGGCCTCCGTGGTCTCGTTGGCCTTCTCGGCCGAGAAGCAGACGCCGCGCATCTCGTGGCCCAGCAGCCGCCGCAGCTTGTCCTTCGCGGTCACCACCGCGAGGCGCGCACCCTCCCGCGCGAACGCGGCCAGGATGGTCCCGCAGCGCAGGTAGCGGGGGTCGTTCATCATGACCTCCGCGTTGGCCTCGCGGTCGAAGAAGTAGTTGCCGCAGATGCCGTGCACCGCGGGCGGCACCCCGGTGACGATCGAGAGATTGTTCGGATTGGTGAAGCTCGGCACCACGCAGTCGGCCAGGCGATCGGTCCCGCCGGGCAGCGCCGCGGCCAGGTAGGGCATCGCGCCCGCCGCGATGGCCCGGCGGACATAGTCCGGCTCGCTACCGTCCACGCACACCACGACCAGGGGACGGTCCGGCCAGGCGTAGCGCCGGCCGTTCACCGTGAGGGGCTCGCGAGTCGTCATAGCCAGCTCCTGCAGGGGGCGTGAGGGAGATGCTCCCGGGCGGCGGGGCGCAGCTCGGAGTAGAGACGGCACACCGCCTCCGCCACGCACGGCCAGCGGTGCTCGGCGGCCCAGCGCGTGGCCTGCTGGCCGAGCCGCCGGCCCTCCGCGCTGCCGAGCAAGGGCGTGATGGCGGCGGCCAGCGCGGCCGGATCGCCTTCCGGGACGAGGCGGCCGGTCACCCCGTCCTGCACCGTGGTGGTCAGCCCGCCGACGCGCGAGGCCACCACCGGGCTGCCGCAGGCCATGGCCTCGAGCGCGACCATGCCGAAGGACTCGTAGTGCGACGGCATCACGGTGACGTCGGCGGCGGCGTAGAACAGGCGGAGGCGCCGCTGCGGCTGCGCACGCAGGAAACGCACGCGCCGCTCCAGGCCGAGGGCCTTCACCTGCGCCCGCAGCGCGGCGGCGTGGCCGTCGTCGGGCTCGTCGTGCTCCCCGCCGACCACCAGGAGGTCCGCCGGTCCGGGGATCGCGACCATGGCCTCCAGCAGCGTGTCGAGACCCTTGATCGGGGTGAGCCGTCCCACGTAGAGCAGCAGCGGATCCGGGGGCAGCTCGAGGAGATCGCGGGCCTTGGCGGGGTCCATCGGCTGGAACAGCTCGGTGTCCACGCCGCACGGGATCACCGCGACCCGCTCGCTGCGCGCGCCGTAGTACCAGACGAGATGCGCCCGCTCCACCACGTTGGCGGCCACGATGCGGTCGGCCTCCGCGACGATGCGGGTCTCCTCGTCGATGCGGAGCGCGGGCTCCAGCTCGCCGGGAGTCTCGGCCACCTCGTTCTTGAGGCGGCCGAGCGTGTGGAACATGTGCACGAGGGGCGCGCCCCAGCGCTCCCGCAGCCGCAGGCCCGCCACGCCGGAGAGCCAGTAGTGCGAGTGGATCAGGTCGTAGCGGATCCCCTGCTCCCGCGCGAACGCCTCCGCCCCCGCCGCGAACTCATCGAGATAGGCGTGGAGCGCCTCGCGGGGCATCGGCGCCTCCGGTCCCGCGGGCAGGTGGATCACCCGGGCCCCCGGGCCCAGCTCGACGATCCGGGGAATCGTGGCGTTCTGCGAGCGCGTGAAGACGTCCACGCGCACGCCCATGAGGCCCAGCTCGCGCGCGGTCTGCCGCACGTAGACGTTCATGCCGCCGGTCTGCTTGCCGCCGAGGGCGGCGAGCGGACAGGTGTGCACCGAGAGGATCGCGACGGACAGGTTCATCGGCCGGTGATCCTGATATTGAAGACGTCCTCGGGCGACGGACCGAAGCCGTACTTGTACGGCTCCTCGCCGCGGAGGAAGTCGAAGGTGGGAATGCCGCGGTCGATGGCGTCCTGGATGAGGTGGGCGAGCAGCACGATGCCCGGCGCGAGCTGGGCGTGCGCCGGATCGAAGCCCGAGTTGTAGAGGCCGACGCTCCCCGCGTACTCCAGGCAGATGAACGCGGCCACCGCCGCGCCTTCGTACTCGAGGAACCAGAGCCGCGCCCAGCCCTTCGCGGCCAGGAGCGCGGTGACCGAGCGGAAGAAGCGCTCCATGCGCTCGTCCATGAAGCGCGCCTTGCCGACCTTGGAGAGGCGGTGGAGCGTGAGGAAGCGCGTCATGGCCTCGTCCCAGCCCGCCGGCTCCGCGTGCGCGCGCGCCGTCACGCCGGGCAGCTCGCGCTCGAGGCGGCGCATCTTGCGCCGGAGCTCGTGCCGGTCCTTGCCGGAGAGCTTCGCCAGGTACTCGTCCCAGGTCTTGGGCAGCGCCAGCACCGGGCAGCGGTCCTGCCGCTCCACCGCGGCCTCGAGCCCTTGCGCGGGCGCGAGCGCCGGCAGCGCGGTCGTGGTGGCGGAAGCGGCGCGGATGCCGTGCAGATCCCACTCGCCCGGCTGGCCCGCTCGGTGCTGCAGCAGCGCCTGCCAGACCTCCTCCTCGCGACCCGCCACCGCGATCAGGTCGAGATAGTCGGAGACGTCCGCCCCGCCGATGATTCGCTGCCGCCCGGGCTCGTCCTCGTAGAGCGGGAGCACGCCGGCCAGGCTCCCGTCGGCGTCGGTCGCGGTCAGGATCTGCTGGGGACGGTCCGCCGCGAAGGCGCGGCTCCACTCGGTCTGCCACTGCCAGGTGAGGAAGACCGAAGGCAGGCGCGAGCGCTCGAGCAGGGCGTTCCACCGCCCCTCATCGAGGGCCGGGAGGCCGGGCAGCGCGTCGATCTTCACGCCGGAAGCTCCCCCGCGTCGTCCCCGCCACCGCTCGGGTCCATGAGCGCGCCCCCGTCGTCTCCGGGACCGGCGTCGCCCTCGCCCATCGCCTCGTCCATGGCGGCATCGAGATCCTCGCCCAGGTCCTCGCCCATCTCGTGGCCCATCTTCTTCACGAACCGGGCCACGCTCTGGGGGTCGTTCTCGTCGAGGTCGCCGAAGCTGGAGGGGTCGGAGAGGGAGTCGAGGCGGGCGTCTTCAGACTTGACGGTGGCGAAGCGGGACATCAGGCGCGACAGCGCGACGCTGCCGCAGCGCGGACATCGCGGCGCCTCGGCGGCGGACAGGGTGCGGATCAGGAGGCTGACCCGCCGCTGACACCCCTGGCACTCGTACTCGTAAATCGGCACGCGCCTGCCCTCCCGCCCCGTTTGGATGCGCCATTCTATCATGTGGATTCCGGGGCGGATTCCGGGCCTTCAGGGGCGGGTCGGGGCGCGGCGGCGGCTCCGCCATTCCTGCTCGACCGCGGCGCGATCGGCGGTCTCGAGCCCCAGCAGCTCCTTGATATCCTCCGCGTTGATGGCCGGCGCGTCCCCGACGTTGTTGTTGAGCTTGAAGTAGACGCGGCGGGCCCGCCCCCCGAGGGCGCGTCCGCGGGCCACGATCCCGGCCAGCTCATCGCGACGGTAGAGGTAGCCGTACTTCTCGGCCACGGTGGGGGCCTCGCCCTGGAGCTGCTTCATGAAGCCCTCGCGGTTGCGCCCGTGCAGCCGGATGACCGCGGTGGATGCGGTGAGCGCCACCGCGGTGTCCACCGATGCGGGCGTGCGCGGCGCGTCCACCGACACGTAGGCCAGCCCGCGCGCGCTCAGCATGGCCAGGGTCTCCTCGGTGTGCCGCGGCAGCCACGAGGCGTCGCGGAACTCCACCGCGATCGTGGCCCCGGGGAGCCGCGCGGGCAGCCCCGCGAGATACTCGAGCGCCCGGTCCCCGAACTTCACCCACGGGGCCATCTGGAAGAGCACGTAGCCGAGCTTGCCCGCGTCGGCCAGCGGCTGCAGGCCCTCCCGGAACGCGGCGAAGGCCCATTCGCGCGCGTCCTCGCCGAAGACCCCGTTCTCGAGCTGGCCGCGGGCGTTGGGCCGGGCGGAGGCGGGGAGCAGCGCGGCGAGCGGCGGGGGCAGCCGATCCGCGTCGAGGTGATGTCCGGTGAGCAGCGCGTAGGCCTTCACGCTGAACAGGAAGCCGGGCGGCGTCCGCTTCGTCCACCGCACCGCGTTCTGGGCGGAGAGCGGCGCGTAGAACGTGGAGTTGACCTCGACGCAATCGAAGAAGCGGCTGTACCACCAGAGGCGCTCCTCCGCCTTCATGCTCTTGATCGGGTAGAACGAGCCCTCGTCCACCATGCTCTTGTCCTGCCACGCGCAGAGCCCGACGCGGTACTCCGTGGCGACGGGCCCGTCGGGGTGGTAGCGGACCAGCGGAGGCGGTGAATTATCGGGGGACGACTTCGGCATCGGCGCTGCGCTCGGCCAGGCCCAGGCGGCGGTGGAGCGAGACCAGCGGCGCGGGCGCCCACCAGTTCCACCGCCCCATGAGCCGCATGGTGGCGGGCACCAGCAGGGCGCGCACGATGGTGGCGTCGATGACCACCGCGAGCCCGATGCCGATGCCCACCGCCTGGATGATCACCGAGCGCGCGGTCGCGAAGCCGAAGAACACCGCGGCCATGATGGCGGCCGCGCCGGTGATGAGCCGCCCGGTGGATTCGAGCGCCTCGGCCACCGCCCGCGTGGTGTCGCCGGTGCGCTCGTACTCCTCGCGCACCCGGCTCAGCAGCAGGACCTCGTAGTCCATCGAGAGTCCGAACACGAAACAGAACATGATGAGCGGGGTGGCGGTCTGGATCGGCCCCGGGGTGAAGTGCAGCCAGCCCGCGAAGTGCCCCTCCTGGAAGATCCAGACCAGCGCGCCGTAGGAGGCGCTGATGGAGAGGAGGTTCATGATCACCGCCTTGAGCGGCAGCAGCACCGAGCCCAGGAGCAGGAAGAGCACGACGTAGGTCGCGACCATGACGAGGCCGACGGTCAGCGGGGCGTGGCGGGTCACCAGGTCGATGATGTCGAGGTCGAAGGCGGTCTGCCCGGTCACGAGCACCTCGCCCGCGAGCCGGGGATGCGACGCGCGGATCTCCTCGACGAGGGCCCGGGCCTCGGGGCTCGACGGCTTGAGCGCGGTGGAGACCACCAGCAGGGCCAGGCGACCACCGATGGTCTGCCGCAGCACCTGGGCCACCCCGGGCGGGCGCATCTCGGCGGGCGCGGCGGCGAGCTGCTGGTACTGCTCGCGCGTCACGCTCGGATCGAGATCCACCAGGCTCTCCACCCGCGCCACGTTGGGCCGGGCCGCGAGCCAGCGGCTGAGGTCGTAGAGCCCCCCGACGCGCTCCGCGGTGAGCGGGGTGCCGTCCGGGTAGCGCACCACCACCAGGATGCGGTTGCTGTCCGCGCCCGGGAAGTGCTCGCGCAGCACCTCGTCGCCACGGCGCGAGACCGCCTCGGGCGGCAGTGCGTTGACGTCGCCCGAGCCCACCTTGAGGTGCAGGAACGGCAGCCCGAGGAGGAGCAGGAGGGCCGAGACCGAGACGAAGACCGCCCACGGGTGGGCCATCACGGTGACCGCGATCTGGTGCCAGACGCCGCGCCCGGTCGCCCCGCGATCGGGATGGATGAACGGCAGCCGGAGCGCGTTGACCCGCGGCCCGAGCACGGCCAGCAGCGCGGGCAGGAGCGTCAGCGCGTAGAGCACGGCGAGCGAGACCACCACGGTGCCGGCCCAACCGATCGAGCCGATATTGCCGAGGCCGAGGAAGACCATGCCGAGCAGCCCGATGGCGACGGTGAGGCCGGAGAAAAGGATGGCCCGCCCGGCGGTGGCCATCGTCCGCTCGAGCGCCTCGGAGCCGGGGTGCTCGCGGATCTCCTGGCGGAAGCGGCTCACGATGAAGAGCGAGTAGTCGATGGCGACCCCGAGGCCGATCATGGTCACGATGTTCGGCGCGTACACCGAGACCGAGGTGTAGCGGGCCATGAGCAGGGTCGCCGCGATCGCGCCCGCCATCGAGAGCGCGCCCACCGCGAGCGGCAGCAGGGCGGCCACCACCGAGCCGAACACGAGCAGGAGCAGCACCACCACCACCGGCAGGATCACCAGCTCGGCCCGCCTGAGGTCGGTACGCGTCACCTCGGTGAAGTCGTGGTTCAGGGGAATATTGCCGACCGGCAGCACCTCGAGGGTCTCGGTCTTCACCAGGGCCTGGAGCGAGGGGTACACGTCGGGCGGCAGCACCGAGAACTCGAGCGAGGAGAACGCGGCCGCCTCGCCCTTCAGCTCCACCACCGCCAGCACGCGCCGGCCGTCGCGCGACACGAGCTGCGAGGCGGGCACCGAGGCGTCGTAGACCGGCGGGTCGTACGCGGTGAGCACGCGAGCGACCCGCGCGTCGCTCCGGAGCGGCGCCACCGCGCGCTCGACTTCCCGGCGGAACGCGGGGTCCTGGGCCGAGCGCGTCGGGCTGCTGAAGATGAAGCTGAACGAGGGCGGACGGCCCGGCAGCTCCCGGCCGATCAGGTCGAGCGCGCGCCCGGACTCCGTCGTCGTCGGGATGTCGGTGGTGGCGAGACGGCCCCCGTGCACGATCAGCCACAGCGACGGGACCAGGCTCAGCAGGGACAGGACGATGATCGCCAACCGGAAGCGGTGAACGAGACGACCCCATCCCGCGAGCATAGGAGTCTATCGTACCGCGAACCGACAACCGACCCGGCGGTTTACGCTCCGGAAGCCGCGGCGGGCTCTCCCACGTCGCGCGCAGCCACCGCCACCACCGCGCCGACCACCGCCAGCGCGCCCGCCAGGGTCCAGAACACGGGGCGATAGCCGCCCAGCGCCAGGTAGAGCAGCGAGGCGCCGAGCGGTCCGGCCGCGCGCGCGCCGTTGGCGCCCAGGGCCACCGCGCCGCCGATGCTCGCGTAATTCCCCGCCCCGAAGACGTCGGCCAGCGTGGTGGCCCGCGCGAGCGTGCCCATGCCGTTGGCGGCGCCGAGCACGACGATCATCAGGAACAGGCCGCCGGGCAGCGACGGCGCGAGCGCGACGAGCGCGAGCCCGGCCGCCTGCGCCAGGAACACCGCCATCGTCACACCGAGGGCGCCGAAGCGGCCGGTCACCGCCACGAAGAGCAGGCGTCCCGGGATCTGCATGGCGCCCATCCAGCCGATCGAGGCCGCCATCGTGAGCGGCGACCAGCCGCTCGCCACCATGTACGGGATCAGGTGCAGCGTGACCGCGGTGGTCGAGAAGTTGCCGATCGCGAACGCCACCGCCAGCGCCCAGAAGATCGGGGTGCGGCTGGCCTCGTCGAGGGTCGCGCCGGGGCCGCGCGGCGCGCGCGGGCGGGCCGGGTCGAGGTGCGGCGGCTGACGGCGGAGCACGACCGCGTGCGGCGGGATCGTCAGCACCGCCAGGGTCGCGGCCAGCACGAGCAGGGCCTGCCGCCAGCCTCCGTGCTCCACCAGCCAGGCCGCGATCGGCATGAAGATGGTGCTGGCGAGCGCGCCGGCCAGCGTCACGATGGTGAGCGCGCGGTCGCGGTGCTCGGTGGGGAACCAGCGCACCACCGCCCCGAACGCGGGCTCGTAGAGCGTGGCGGCGAGCGCGAAGCCCATCAGGGTCCAGATCACGTAGAACCCGGTGAGGCTCTCCACCCGTGACCACGCGATCAGCAGGGCGGTGCCGAGGCACGAGCCCACCGTCATGAGGGCCCACGGCCCGCGGCGATCGAGCCAGCGCCCCACCGGCAGGGCGGCGAGCGCCGCGATCCCCATGCCGACCGTGAAGGCTCCGGTGATCGCGGCCCGGGAGGCGCCCAGGTCGCGCTCCATCGAGGCGAGGAAGACGGGGAAGCCGTAGTAGAGGACGCCCCAGGAGACGACCTCGGTGACGGAGAGCGCGGCGACGACGCGCCAGCCGTGGCTCAGAGAAGCTGCTCCATGATCAGGACGTCCACCCAGCGGCCGTCGAGCTTCCCCTGCTCGTGGTACACGCCGACCGGGCTGAATCCCATGCGCCGGTAGAGCGCGAGGCCCGCGTCGTTGCAGGGGAAGGTGGCCAGCACCATCTTGTGGTATCCGATCCCGCGCGCGAGTCCGAGCACGTGCTGCAGGAGGGCCTTGCCCACCCCGCGGCCCCGCCGGCCGCGCTCGACGTAGACCGACAGATCGACCACGTGGTCGTAGGCGGGACGCGCGTTGAACGAGTTGAGGCTGCCCCATCCGACCACCTGGCCGTCGGTGGTCGCCACCACCACCGGATGGCGCGGCCCCCGCGCGGCCAGCCACTGCCGCCGCTCCTCGGGAGTGCGCAGCTCGGTCTCGAGCGTGGCGATGCGGTCCTCGATGCCCTGGTTGTAGATCGTGCAGATCACCGCGGCGTCGTCCGGCGTCGCGGGGCGGATCGTGACGTCCCCCATGAGGGCTTCTCCTTGCCCCGAGTCTGCCCGCCGGTGCGCGATAAGGGAAATAGATTGTTCTCATGCCGACGATGAGAAATACTTTTAGCTGATGGATCTCAATCCCGCCCACCTCCGGACCCTCCGGGAGATCGCGCGCCACGGCAGCTTCTCGCGCGCGGCGGAGAGCCTGCGGCTGAGCCAGCCCGCGGTGAGCCTGCACATGCGCCAGCTCGAGGCCCGCTGCGGGACCGCGCTGCTCGAGCGGGTGGGCAAGCGCGCCTTCCCCACCCCGGCGGGGACGCTGCTGCTGGAGCACGCGGGGCGCGCCTTCGCCGAGCTCGAGGCCGCGCAGGAGGCGCTCCGCCAGCTCCGCGGGGTGGTGGCGGGGCGGCTGCGTCTCGGCACCGGCGCCACCGCGAGCATCCACCTGCTGCCCCCGCTCCTGCGCCGGATGCGGGCGCGCTATCCGGAGCTCGAGCTGGTCGTGGTGACCGGCAACGCGCCCGAGATCGCGGCCGCGGTCGCGGCCAACGAGCTCGACGTGGCCCTCGTGACCCTGCCGGTCACCGGCCGCCAGCTCCTGGTGACGCCGCTGCTGCTCGACCCGCTGGTGGCGGTGGGCCCGCCCGCGCAGGGGTGGCCCGGGCGCGGCGCGCTCACCGCGGCCGAGCTGGCCCGTCACCCGCTCATCGTCTACGAGCGCGGGGGCACCATCCGGCGCGTGATCGACGGCTGGTTTCGTCGCGGGGGCGCGCGGCCCCGGATCGTGATGGAGCTGGGCAACGAGGAGGCCATCAAGAAGCTGGTGGGCGCGGGCCTCGGGATCTCGGTGAGCCCGGCGATGGCGGTGCGGGACGAGGTGCGCTCGGGCGCGCTCTCGGTGCGTCCGCTCTCGCCCGCCCTGGTGCGGCGACTCGGTCTCGTGCGCCGGCGCGACAAGCCCGAGACCCCGGCGCTCCGCATGTTCCTCGCCGCGGCGGGGGGCCTGATCAATGAAAATCGTGGGAAGGGACGCTCGCCAGCCGGTGGCGCAGGGGGGCGAGCCGCTCGGCGCGCACCGAGGTGACGTTGTCCTGGCGCTGGAGCGTCCCCTCGATCAGCAAGAAGGGCTCGTTGACCAGGGCCAGCCGGTGGCGATGGAAGAGCGCCGGCCGCACGATGATGTTGACCAGGCCCGTCTCGTCCTCGAGGTTCAGGAAGACGAAGCCCTTGGCGGTGCCGGGCCGCTGACGCACCACCACCGCCCCCGCCACCTTCACCCAGGCCCCGTGCCGGAAGGCGACGAGATCGGCGGCGCGCGACACCCGCATCCGTAACAGCTCCCCGCGCCGGAAGGCCATCGGATGCGGCCCGAGGGTGAGGCCGGTGCCCTCGTAGTCGGCGATCAGCCGCTCCTCGGCGCTCATCGGCGGGAGCGGCGAGA
>DATFUK010000555.1:0-11843 GCA_035260865.1 Candidatus Methylomirabilota bacterium
GCAGCCCGACGCGACCCACTCGGAATCTCGCCGCGACTTTCTCCGCCTCGCCGCGCTGGCGGGAGCGTCGAGCGCCCTCGTCCCCGGTGCGGCCGGCCGCGCGTGGGCCCAGGAGACGCCCAAGAAGGGCGGCACCCTGCGGGTGGGCTTCTACATCGAAGCGGCCACCATGGATCCGCATCTGTCCGGGAGCAAGATCGACCGGCAGGTCTACCACAACATCTACGAGCCGCTCGTGGTGCTCGACGCCAACCTGGGCATCAAGCCGGGGCTCGCCGAGTCCTGGCAGCAGCCCGATCCGAAGACGGTCATCTTCAAGCTGCGCCGCGGGGTGAAGTTCCACGACGGCACCGACTTCAACGCGGAGGCGGTCAAGTTCAACTTCAACCGCATGAAGACCGAGGCCAAGTCGGTGCGCAAGGGCGAGGTGGCCAGCATCGACACGGTGGACGTGATGGACGCCTACACGGTGCGGCTCAACCTCAAGCGCCCGGACGCGGCGCTGCTCGCGACCCTCACCGACCGCGCGGGCATGATGGTCTCGCCCAAGACCGCGCAGGAGCGCGGGGCCGAGCTCGAGCGCAACGCGAAGGGCGCGGGCACCGGTCCCTTCGTGTTCGTGGAGTGGGTGAAGGACGACCACCTGCTGATCCGGCGCAACGACAACTACTGGAACAAGCAGGGCGGCCCGTACCTCGAGCAGATCCGCTACCGGCCCATCCCGGACGACACCGTCAAGCTGCAGAGCCTGCAGGCGGGCGAGATCCAGGTGATGGACTACGTGCAGCCGCGCGACGTGGCCGCGGTGAAGGCGGACAAGAACGTGGTGGTGCTCGACGTGCCGTCGCTCGCCGACTTCGCCTACCAGCTCAACCACACCCGGCCGCCGTTCGACAACAAGGCGCTTCGCCAGGCGGTGGCCTACTCGCTCGACCTCGAGCAGATCGTCAAGGGGGTGTGGCTCAACGTGGGGGTGCCCGCCAACGGGCCGATCCCGCCCACGAGCTGGGCCTACGACCGCTCGATCCCGTTCATGAAGCGTGACCTCGCCAAGGTCAAGGCCAAGCTGGCCGAGGGCGGCAAGGCGGGCGGCTTCACGTTCACCATGACCACCAACAACATCCCGATCAACGTGCAGGAGGCCGAGGTCATCCAGGCCCAGCTCGCGGAGGCCGGGATCACCATGAAGATCAAGCTGGTGGACTCGGGCACCTTGATCTCGGACGGCAACGGCAAGAACTTCGAGATGATCAGCTACCAGTGGAGCGGCCGGCCGGATCCGGACGGCAACACCTACCAGTTCTACAAGACCACCCCGGGCACCTCGCTCAACTGGTCGGGCATCTCGAATCCGCAGATCGACGCCCTCCTCGACAAGTCGCGCGAGATCTCGAGCCAGGCCGAGCGCAAGAAGCTCTTCAGCCAGCTCGTGCGGATCCTGCAGGACGAGCTGCCGATGATCTTCATCGTGCACCCGATCGAGCCCAAGGCCTTCAGCCCGCGGGTGCAGGGCTACGACCCGATCCCGGACGGCATGATGCGCTTCAAGGACGTCTGGCTGAAGTAGCTCCGCGGCGGCCGCGGTGGGCCTGCTGATCCTCCGCCGGCTGGTCGCGACGATCCCGGTGCTGCTGCTGGTCACCGCCGGGGTCTTCGCGCTCATCCATCTCACCCCCGGCGACCCGATCGACGCCATGATGGCGGAGTCGGTGGACGACAGCGTCAAGCGCGAGCTGCGCCAGACCCTGGGGCTCGACCGGCCGCTCTACCTCCAGTACGCGACGTGGATGGGGCGCCTGCTCCAGGGCGACCTCGGCCGCTCCATCCGCAACCAGGAGCCGGTGATCGAGAACGTGGGGCGGCGGATCAAGCCGAGCCTCCAGCTCGCCGGCCTCGCGATGGCGATCTCGCTGCTGGTGGCCACGCCGATCGGCATCCTCTCGGCGGCGCGCCGCAACTCGACGCTCGACCGCTTCGGCACCTCGTTCGCGCTCTTCGGCATCTGCATGCCCAACTTCCTGATCGCGCTGCTGCTGATCTTCCTGTTCGGCGTCACGCTCCGCTGGCTACCGATCTCGGGCTACGTGGACCCGATGGAAGAGCTCTGGGACGGCCTGCGCTCGCTCGCGCTCCCCGCGATCACCCTCGGCCTGGCTCTGGCCGCGGTCATCACCCGGACCCTGCGCTCGAGCATGCTGGAGGCGCTCTCGGAGGACTACATCCGCACCGCGCGCGCCAAGGGCCTGTCCGACGGCGCGGTGATCCGCCGGCACGCGCTCAAGAACGCCCTGATCCCGGTGGTCACCGTGCTCGGCCTGCAGCTCGGGACCCTGATCGGCGGGGCGGTCATCACCGAGTACGTCTTCGCGCTGCCCGGAGTGGGGCGCCTGGTGGTGGACGCGGTCTTCGCGCGCGATTACCCGCTGGTGCAGGGTGTCGTGCTGCTGATCGCGGTGGGCTTCATCTTGAGCAACCTGATGGTGGACCTCCTCTATGGCTGGATCGACCCCCGGATCCGGCACCGCTGACCCCGTGGCGACGATCCTCGCGGCGCCCGCGTCGTCCCGCTCGGTCCGCGAGCGCCGCTGGCGGATCCTGCGCCGGGCCGCCCGCGCGCGCCTGGCCCCGTTCGGGGCGGCGGTGATGCTGCTGGCGGTCACGGTGGCGCTGCTCGCCCCGGTGGTGGCGCCCTACAATCCGCTCAAGCAGGACCTCAACCACACGCTGGCCCGTCCCGACCGGATCCATCTCCTCGGCACCGACAACGTGGGGCGCGACGTCCTCTCGCGGGTGATCTTCGGCACGCGCGTATCCCTGGCCGCCGGCTTCGGCTCGGTGGTCATCGCGGTGCTGGCGGGCGGGCTCCTCGGCCTGCTGGCGGGCTACGCGGGCGGCCGCGTGGACGGCCTCGTGATGCGCATGATGGACGCGGTGCTGTCCTTCCCCCCACTGGTGCTGGCCCTGGCCCTGGGCGCGGTGCTCGGCGCCGGCCTGACCGGGGTGGTGATCGCGCTCGCGGTGGTCTACACGCCGACCTTCGCCCGGCTCATGCGCGGGCAGGTGCTCACGATCACCGCCCGCGAGTACGTGGATGCGGCGCGCGCCCTGGGGGCGCCCGGCTGGCGCATCGCCTGGACGCACGTGCTGCCGAACGCCACCGCGCCCATCGTGGTCCAGGCCTCGCTGAGCGTGGCCTTCGCCATCTTGGCCGAGGCCTCGCTGTCCTTCCTGGGCCTGGGGATCCAACCCCCGGCCGCCTCCTGGGGCAGCATGATCAACGCGGGCCGGGGCTACCTCCAGCAGGCGCCCTGGATCGTCTTCGGGCCGGGGGCGGCCCTGTTCATCACGGTGGTCGGCCTCAACTTCGTGGGCGACGCCGTCCGGGACGCGCTCGACCCCCGACTGCGTGCCTAGCGCCGGGGCGCCCCGGCACGGTATCATCAGCGGGCAGGCGATCGCTCCCGGGAGGCGCCGATGATCCGCATCGCGTGGCGGTGGGTGGCCGCCGCTGGTCTGCTGGTCTCGAGCGCGCCCATCCCGGCCGGGGCCGACGCCACCCTGGACGCCAACAAGCAGACCGTGGTCGAGTTCTACGACGCCGCGATCAACCGCAAGGATTTCGAGGCGGCGTCGAAGTTCTTCGGCCCCCGCTACGTGCAGCACAACCCGAACGCGCCCGACGGGATCGAGGGCTTCAAGGCGTTCCTCGGGTTCCTACGCGAGAAGTTCCCGCAATCGCGGAGCGAGATCAAGCGCGTGTGGGCCGAGGGGGACTACGTGATCCTGCACGTGCACGCCGTTCGCACCCCGGGCGCCCGGGGCTCGGCGATCGTGGACGTCTTCAAGCTCGAGAACGGCAAGATCGTGGAGCACTGGGACGTGATCCAGGAGATTCCGGAGAAGGCGGCCAACACTAATGGAATGTTCTAGCGCGGTGATGTTGTAGCCGCCGGAGGGAGAGCCATGGCCAAGACCGAGTCGGATGTCCGTGCCGTCGGGAGTGCCCAGACGCCGCGCGGGGTGAACCACGTCGTCCTCAACGTGCGGGATATCGAGGTCTCGCACCGCTTCTGGACCGAGATCGTGGGTTTCCGCTGCGTGGCGCAGCTCAAGCCCCAGCCGGGGAAGGTGCGGCCGAAGATGCGCTTCTACAGCGGGGTGGCGGAGAACGGCGATGTCTCCCACCACGACCTGGCGCTCGCCGAGGTGCCGCGCAAGGACGGCGTGGCGCCCGCGGACGGCTCGCCCGAGACCTGGAGCCTGATGGGCCCGAAGATCGGGCTGAACCACGTGGCGATCGCGTGGCCGGATCGCGAGTCGTGGCTCAAGCAGGTCGAGTTCCTCCAGAGCCAGGGCGTCACGTTCCACCGCCGCATCAACCACGGCATGACCCACAGCGTGTACATCTCCGACCCCGACGGACACGGGATCGAGATCCTCTACGAGCTGCCGCGCGAAGTCTGGGAGCACGACATCGACGCGGCCCAGAACTACGCGGAGGCCCTGCCCACCGAGGGCCCCGAGTCGCTCGTCGACCGCACCGACAACCCCCAGTTTGGGGGCAGAGCCTAGGGGGCGATCTCGAACTCGACGCGCCCTTGGCCTGAGCCCTCCACCGGGACCACACCCTCGGTGACCCGCAGCCGCTCCGGCGCGACCTTGGCCGCGGTCTGAAGCTGGGCGCGCGTCGTCTCCATCCGGCGCGCTGACAGCGCCCGCGCGGCCGCGTCGGGATTGGGCTCGTCGCGGGCCAGCTCCGCCACGATCGCGTCCAGCCCGCTCGGCGCGGGCCGCCCGGGATTGCGCTCGGCGAAGAGGCGCGCCGCGGCGGCTTCCGGGCCCCCCGGGGTCTCGCGGGCCGCGGCCTCGACCCGCTGGCGGACCACGTCGCGCTTGAGCGCGGCGATGTCGTCCACCGTCAGCACCGACTTCATCGCGAGGCTCACGCCGGGGGCGTCGCGCAGGAAGCCGCCCAGCCGCTCCGCGTGGCGGTCGAAGCCTTCCGCGAAGCGGGTGGTTCCCGGCAGGAAGTAGACCGGCCAGATCTGGATGGTCTCCACCCGCGCGTCCTCGGTGTAGAAGATCTTGCCGACCCAGCTCACCGGGAGCGCCATCACGGAGATCGCGGCCTTGCGCACCGCCTCCCAGAACGCGTCGTTGAGATCGAACTGACGGGAGGCGAGGTTGCCGGTGACCGGCACCGACAGGCGCACCTCGCCCTTGGCGTTCTTGAGCAGCCCGACCAGCAGCCCGAACGGCACGCCGACCCGATCCCGCACCTCGTCCCCGCTCCGCGACGGCGCGAAGTCGGGCTGGCCGAGCACGACTTCATTGGTCGCGGTGAGGACGTTGTCGGTCACGCGGTAGTGCACGGTGGTGGCGAAGGCGCCGCGCCGCGCGATCCAGCCGATCAGCTTGTTGGCGTAGGGGTTGACGCGGGGCAGGGGGAAGTCGGTGAGCTTGCCCTCGAGGTCGACGTTGATCGGGCCGCCCAGCGCGCCGATCGCGCCCTTGAGCTCGAACGGCGCGCCGCCGGTCAGCCGCCCGTTCAGGGTGAGCCGGCCCTGGCCGTTCTTGCCGGTGCCGAGCCCGCGCCCCGTCATCACGATGCGTGAGGCCTCTTCCGTGAACGCGGGGGTGGTCGTGCGGTCGACGAAGCGGATGAAGCCCTCGTCCACGGCCAGCTCGCCCAGCGTGATCGCCGGGGGCGCCCCGTCGGCGGGCGGCGGCGCGGGTCCCTTGGGCGCGGGGCCGGGGGCCGGCGCCGGGCTCGCGGTCGGTGACGCCGACGGGGCGGGGCCGCCGGGCGTGAGCAGGTCGAGCAGGGGCAGGCGGCCGTCGGCTTCGCGCTCCACGAGGGCCCACGGCTTGTCGAGCGCCACGCGCTGGACGGTCACGCGGCGCGGCCAGTCCGCGTCGAGGCCGGCCATGTCCACGCGCTTGATGTAGGCGAGCATCCGCTGGCCGTCGCCGAAGATCGTGTCGTCCACCGCCATGCGCCCGGTCGCCGCGACCGAGAGCGGCGACAGCGTGCCCTTCACGCGCAGGTCGGAGTCGAGCTTGCCGGCCAGGGTGCTGCGTGACGGCAGGAAGGTCTGTGCGACCGCCAGGTCGAGCTGCTTGATCGCGAGCTGCAGGTCGATCGCCTGGGTGTCGAGCCGGATCTGGCCGCGCGCGTCCACCGAGCCGCCGGTGCCGGTGGTGGCGCTCAGCCGGACGTCGGAGGGCTCGCGCGCCGGCCAGGTGAAGTTGCCGATGACCAGTCGGGCGTCGCGGATCTCCGCCCGGCCGGTGGGCCGCACCGTCGCGTCCACGAGCGCGAAGGCGCCGTCCTCGACCGAGGCCCGGCGCACGCGCAGGTCGAGCGGTGGCGCGGCCGGCGCCGGCGCGGGGCCGGCGGGCGCGCGCGTCTCCACGCCGGCGGGCCGCTCGGGCGGCTCCAGCAGCTTCCGGAGAGGGAACGAGCCGTCGGCGGCGCGCTCGATCTGGGCCCACGGCTTCTGGAGCTGCATGCGGTCGATGGTCACGGTGGCCGGCCAGGCGAACTCGATGCCGGTGGACTCGAAGCGCGCCGCGGTCATCAGCGGCGTGGCCGCGTCGGCCAGCGCCATGTCCGCGATCGCGGCGGTGCCGCGCGCGGTGAGCGTGAAGGGCTCGAGCGTGGCCTTGACCGCCAGGTCGGCGCTCGCCTTGCCGGTGACGCGTCCACGTACCGGCAGGTAGGGCTGGGTGGGCCCGAGGTCGACGTCTCTCGGCGTGACCTGCAGCTCGAGGCTGCGCGCGGCCAGGTCGAGCGCGCCCTGGGCGGTGACGCGGCCCGAGCCGGGCGTCGGGGCCTCGAAGCGCACCGGGACCGGGGCGCGGGCGGGCCACGCGAAGTCGCGCGCGCTCAGACGCACCCCCGCCACCTCGAGCCGCGCGGTCGGGATCACCGCCGCGTCCACGACGGTCGCGCCGCCGTCCTCGAAGAGCGCCTCGCGGACCGTGAGCTGCACGGGGGGGCCGGCATCCCCCGCGGCCGGCGCCGTCGGCGCGGGGGCGGACGGCTCCCCGGCGGGCCTCGCGCGGCGCGCTGCGGTCAGGATGCCGGTGATCGGCATCGAGCCGTCGGCCCGCCGCTCGATCAGCGCCCACGACTTCCGCATGTGCACGCGCTCGAGCGTGGCGGTCGCCGGGTACGTATAGTCGAGACCGACCAGGTCGAGGCGGCCCACCGTGAGGATCGGCCGGTCGCCGTCCACGAAGGCCAGGTCGCCGAGGCCGACCGAGCCCTTCGCGTTGAGCTCGGTCTTGCCGCCGCCCATCGTGCCCTTCGTCGTGATCTCGCCGTCGATCCGGCCCTCGACGCGCGCCACCAGCGGCGCGTAGGGCCGGTAGGGCGCGATCGAGATGCCGACCAGGCGCGTGCGCAGCTCGAAGCGCACGGGATCGAGCGAGGCCAGCGTGCCCTGTGTCTCGATCGTGCCGCCCTCCGGCGTGCCCGCGGTGAGCTGGAGCGTGGCGGGGCGGCGGCTCGGCCACGTGAGATCGCGCGCGGTCAGGCGGATCGGGGCGAGGCGGAACACCGCGGCCGGCTCGACCATGCCGTCGTCGAGGCGGATCCGCCCGTCCTCGACCGAGATCTCGCCGATCTCGATCGCGAAGTCGGACGGCAGCGCGCTGGGCTTGTTGCCGGGCACGACCACCGGAGCAGCGGCGGTAGCCGGGCGCTTGATCGACTCGACCAGCTCCGAGATCGTGAGACGGCCCTCGCGGTCGCGGCCGATGCGCGCGCGGGGCCGGCTGAGCCGGAGGCGCTCGATCTTCGCCTTCGGCCACTGCGCGTCGAGCCCGCTGAGCTCGACCTGGTCCGCGGCAGCCAGGCGCCGGTCGTCGTCAGAGACCCTGACGTCCTTCACGAGCGCGCGCCCACGCACGCGGGGCCCGGCCGCGGTGGTCTCCACCGTGAGGTCGGTCTCGGCCATGCCGGTGAACTCGACGGGCAGGGAGAAGTAGGGCGCCCAGAACGCGAGGTCCACGCGGCTGATGCGCGCGCGCATCTCCGCGGCCACCGGGGTCGGGCGCGCGCTGCCCTGCACGTCCAGCACTCCGCCGCCCGGGAGCGCGGCGCTCGCGGTCAGCCGCGCCGCCGAGCGTCCGGTGGCGTCGAGGCCGTCGGCCACGAGCCGGAGCTTTTCGATCTCGAACCGGGTGGTCTGGCCCGGCCGCGGATCGAACACCGTCGCGCGCCCGTTCACCTCCACGCGCCCGACCACCCGGCCCTCGGACGACTTGCCGCTCGTGAGCTGGAAGACGAGCGCGGGCACGGTCACCAGGGAGGCGTCCGCGCCGCGCCGGCGCACCACGAGGTTGTCGATGCGCGCCTGCCCGTCGAACCCGACGCCGCCCTGCGCGTCGATGGCCGCGTCGACCGCGGCGCCGATCACCGCGCGGTCGAGGACGACCGCGGTGTCGGGCGGCAGGTACAGGTTGGCGAGCGTGGCGTCGACGTTCTGGAGCGCGATCCGGGCGCGCCCCTGCAGCGGCGGCGCGAGGCGGACGCTCGAGGCCTCCACCGAGATCGGGGCGCCCGCCACCGTGACCGCGAGCCGCAGGGAGCCGCGCGGCTCCGGGCTCACGGTGGAGAGCGCGGCCGCGTCGATCGTGAGCCCGTCCGCGCGCCAAGTGCGCGGCGGGTTCAGCGTGCGGTCCTCGAAGAGGATCGCGCCCCCGGTGAGGGCCAGGCGGTCGAGCGTGAGCGGCGTGACCCCGGCCGACGTCTTCCGCGGGCGGTCGAGCAGATCCGAGATGTTGAGCACGCCGCGTCCGAGGCGGACGATGCGCACGCGCGGCGCGGCGAGGGTGATCTCCTCGAGGTGGATCTGCCCGCGGAGGAGCGCGCGGGGGCGGAAGCGGACTTCCAGGCGGTCCAGCTGCGCGAGCGGTGGGCCAGGCTCGCGGTCGTCGAGCTGCAGGCCGGTGATGCGGAGGTGGCCGCCGCGCAGGTCGAGGGCGAACTCCCGCATGGTCAGCTTGCGGCCGGTCTGGCCTTCCACCTGCCAGACCACGGCCCAGCGGGCCAGGCTCGGCAGCGCGAGCCAGACCCCGGTCGCCGCCACCACGAACGTGGCGAGCAGGGCGACCGCGACGGTGACGAGCAGACGGCGTCGGGTCACAGGCTCAGTATGCCTCGCCCCCGGCCGTCAGCCTACTCGTGGAGGCTCAGCGGAACGCGGGGGCGATCTCCGCGATGAAGCGGTCCAGGTCCCGGCGCAGCTCCGGCAGGGACCGGAACAGGGTCGGGATGAAGAGGGTCTCGACCTTGGCGGCCCGCAGCTCGACCAGCGTGGCCCGGATCTGCTCGGGGGTCCCGGCCAGGCAGGTATCGCGCGCGTCCGCGGCGTGGCGTCCCATGCGGGTCCCGATGGTCTCGGCCAGCGCGTCCACCTCGGCCTTCTTGTCGGTGATCAGCAGCGCCATGTTGGCCGAGCGGCGGATGGTCTTGGGGTCGCGCCCCACGCTCCCGCAATGCTCCTCGAGGATCCGGCCCTTGTGGGCCAGCACCTTGGGCCCGCCCCACACGTTCCAGTGGTCGGCGTAGCGGGCCACCGTGAGGAGCGTCACCTTCTCGCCGCCGCCGCCGATCATCAGCTCGGGGTGGGGTTTCTGCACCGCCTTGGGCTGCAGCGGGGCGTCGGAGAGCGTGTAGTAGCGGCCCTTGAAGTTGCTGCGGTCCTGCGTCCACAGCGACTTCATCACCTGGCAGGCCTCGTCGAGCCGCTCCAGGCGCTCGCGCATCGTGTAGAAGGGGATGCCGTAGGCCTCGTGCTCGTTCTCCTGCCAGCCCGCCCCGAGCCCGAGCAGGAGCCGCCCGCCCGAGATGATGTCCACCTGCGCGGCCATCTTCGCCACCACCGCCGGATGGCGATAGGTGTTGCCGAGCACGATGGTGCCGACCTGGATGCGCGGCACCAGCGTCGAGAGCGCGGTGAGCGTGCTCCAGCCCTCCAGCATCGCGCCCTCGCGCTCCTTCGTGTTCGGCATGAAGTGGTCGGTCACGCAGGCCACGTCCCACTTGGTGGCCTCGGCGTGCTTCCACATCTCGAGAACCGCCGGCCACGTCTGGTTGCCCATGCTCGTGAACATGCCGAAGCGCATCGGGATTCTCCTTGGCTGATCCGGGCTCAGTGCTCGGTCTGGGACTCGCGGGAGGGCCCGACGAGGGTGGCGCCGCCGTCCACCACCAGGACCTGGCCGGTGATGTAGCGGGCGTGACCCGACAGCAGGAAGCGCGCGGCCTGGCCGATGTCCCAGCCGGTGCCCTCGCGGGCGAGCACGGAGGCGCGCCGCCGCTGGTCGCGGGCCGCGGGGCTCATGCCGCGAGCGTAGACCATCGGGGTGTACACCGGGCCGGGGGCGATACAGTTGACGCGGATGCCGTCGGGGCCGTGGTCCACCGCCATGGCTTTGCTGAGCGCGATCACCGCGCCCTTCGAGGTGGAGTACGTCGTGAGGCCGCGCGGCCGCAGCGCCGAGATCGAGGAGATGTTCACGATGGCGCCGCCCTGGGCGGTGCGGATCATCTCGGGGATCGCGGCCTTGGAGGCGAGAAACATGGTCTCGACGTTGACCTGCATGACCCGCCGCCACGTGTCGGGCTTCTCCTCCACCACGCTGCCCTTGCTGCCGATACCCACGTTGTTGATCAGGAAGTCGAGGCGGCCGTAGCGGCCGACCGCCTCGCGGGCCATCGTCGCGCACTGCACCTCGTCGGTGACGTCCACCGAGAGCGCGGACGCACGGCCGCCTTCGCCTCCGATCATCTCGACGGTGCGCTTGGCGAGGCTCTCGTCGCGGTCGACGACCAGGACACTGGTCCCGCTCCGGGCGAGGAGGATGCAGGCGGCGCGCCCGTTGCCGATGCCGTCACCGGCGGCCCCGCCGCCGGTGACGATGGCCACCCGTCCCGCCAGTCCGAGGTCGTCGTCGGGCCGCGTCGCTCCGCTTGTCGTGGTCATGAGAGGCCCTTTCGTGAGGAGGTCAGGGGAGCCCGGCGCCCGGTACACGCACGCGGACGGTCTCGATCGCGCCGTCGCGCTTGTCGGCCATGGCCGGCCCGCTGCCGGTGCTGGTGCAGACGAAGAGGGTGCGGCGGTCGTCGCCGCCGAGCATGCACGCGAAGGCGTACCGGCTCCCGGTGGAGATGGTGCCGTCGATCGTCCCGCCTTCGCGGACGCGCAGCAACAGGGCGCCCCGGGCGTCGGAGACCCAGATCGCGCCCTCCGCGTCGAGGCACATGCCGTCGGGAAAGACCGCGTCGTCGAGCTGAGCCCACACGCGCCGGTTGCTCAGGGCGCCGTCGGGAGCCACGTCGAACGCGGTCAGGCGATGGCCCTGCGTCTCCCCGACGATCAGGGTGCGGCCGTCGGGGGTGATCACGGTGCCGTTCGGGAAGAAGAGATCCTCGGCCGCGCGGGTGACACGGCCGTCCGGGTCCACGCGCGCCAGGCAGGTGGTCCGCGGCGGCTCGCCCTTGTGGCGGTCGTAGCCGAAGTTGCCGACGTAGGCGCGGCCCCCGGCGTCCACCACCATGTCGTTGCACGGGCCGGTCGCGACCGCGGAGAGATCGGCGTGCACGCGGGTGCTCCCGTTTTGCATCCGGAGCAGCCGGCGGTCCAGCATGGAGACGACGAGCAGCGACCCGTCCGGCATCCACCCGAGGCCCGAGGGCCGCTGCGGGACCTCCAACATGGTCTCGGCCCGGCCGTCGGGATCGACCGCGATCACGCGCTGGGTATAGAAGTCGGAGAACCAGAGGCGCCCGTCGTGCCAGCGGGGCGCTTCGGTGAAGGTCAGCCCGTCGA
>DATFUK010000556.1:0-3807 GCA_035260865.1 Candidatus Methylomirabilota bacterium
GGACAGGTCACTGGCCTCGGCCACCACGGTCAGCTCGCCGTCCGAGATGGACACGTGGCCCGCCATCGTCCGGCGCCGGGCGGAGCGGGAGTTGAACGCGGCCTCTTTCCCGGCGCCGCTCGCGCTCTCCTCCGCGCGCGCCAGGGGACCGAGCACCGCGTAGATCTTCACCGGGATCACCTTGCCCTTGACCGTGACCTCGCCCAGGTCGCGGGCCCCGAAGTGCTCGCGCACCTCGGCGTGGGTGGCCTCGCTGATGATGATCGGCACGCTGAACTCCTTGGTCAGCCCCTCGAGCCGCGAGCCCAGGTTGATGGTGTCGCCGATCGCGGTGTACTCGAGGCGCTGCTCGGAGCCGATGGTGCCCACCACCGCGTCGCCGGTGTGGATGCCGACGCCGCAGGCCAGCTTGCCGCCGTGCCGGGCCGCGAAACGCTCGGCGAGCGGCTGCAGGCGCTCCTGGAATTCGATGGCGGTGCGCACCGCGCGCAGCGCGTGGTCCGGCGCCTCGAAGGGCACGTTGTAGAGCGCCATGATCGCGTCGCCGATGTACTTGTCGACGGTGCCCCCGTGCTTGAACACCGCCTCGGTCATCACGGTGAGGTACTCGCGCAGGAACGTGACGACCTCTTCCGGCTGCATGTTCTCGGACATCGAGGTGAACCCGCGGATGTCGGAGAAGAGCACGGTCATGCGCCGCCGGGTGGCCGCGAGCTTGGCGTCGTCCTTGTGCCGCACGATCTCGGCCACCACGTCGGGGGAGAAGAAGCGCGAGAGCCGCCGCTTCTCGCGCTGCTCCCGCGTGAAGTTCTTGGCCACCGTCCCCGCGTAGGTGACGAGGAGGGCGAGCGGGACCGGCACCACCTCCATCCAGTAGCGGCCCCACAGGAAGGCGCCGTGGCTGGCCGCGAGGTAACCGCCGACCCCGGCCGCGACGACCCCGAACGCGGGCAGCGGCCGGAGCGCGGTGGCGGTCCAGGCGGCCGCCGCGCCCGCCAGCACCGCCACCACCGGCACCAGCCAGCGTGAGGCCCGACGCAGCGGGATGCCCTGGAACAGGGTCTCCAGCGTATGGGCGTGGATCTCGACCCCCGACATGCCCGCCTGCGAGGCGAACGGGGTGGGGAAGATGTCGTGCAGGGTGGGGGTGGTGGCGCCCACCAGGACGATCTTGCCCGCGAAGACCTCCGACGGGATCTCCCCGGTCACCACGCGGTGGTAGGCGATCATCGGGAACGTGTTCGGACCCCCGCGGTAGTTGACCAGCAGCTCGCTGCCGGAGGGAGCGGCCCCGCGCGCCAGCCCCGCGCGCTCCCCGAGGCGGTAGAGCAGCAGGTCGAAACCCGGCCACTCCCGGTCCTGGAAGATGCGCTTGAGGGTCGCGCGGCGGACGAAGGCGTCGGCGTCGGAGTCGTAGTCGGCGGAGCCGAAGGCGGCCTTGCCCCGGACCTCGGGGAGCGGCGGGTTCAGCCCCTGCTTCACGAAGGAGGCGTCGCCCACCGTGGTCAGGGCCGCCGCGAGCACGATCCGGTCGCGCACCCGATCCACCGCGTCGCCCAGCGCGGCGTCGTCGGCGGGGCCTCGGGACGACGGCTCGGTGAACAGGATATCCATGCCGATGGCCACCGGCCCGCCTCGGCCCACGACGTCGAGGAACTTGGCGTGGACCGCCCGCGGCCAGGGCCAGGACAGGTTGAGCCCGTCGAAGGAGTCCTCATCGATGGTGACCACCACGATGGGGGACTGGGGCTCCCGGGGCCCGCGCAGGGTGAACTGCGCGTCGAGCGCCTTGAGCTCGGCGATCTCGAAGAAGCTCAGCGGGTTGGCGGCGGCCAGCACCACGATGGCCAGGCCGGCCAGGCTCCCTGCGAGGAGGACACGCCAGGAGGCGGCGAGGGATCGCACCGAACCCAGCCTAGCACACGGGAAGTTGCCGCCGCCGTGGGGAAACGTCTACACTCGGTCCATGCGGGTCCGCACGATCCTCCTGGCCTCGTTCTGGGTGGCCATCTTTCTGTGGGTCGGGTACAACGGCATGCAGGCCATCTACTCCTACTTCCAGACCAACGATCTCACCGAGCAGGCGTTCACGGGGGCCTGGGAGCGGCAACGCCAGCGCAATCCGTCCGACCTGTACTCGGCCGAGTTCCTGACCGACCTGCGCAGCAGCGTGCTGATGGGCGCGCGCCGGGCGGGCATCCAGGTGGATCCGGCCAGCATCAAGGTTTCCGCGGAGGGTGGGCTCGTGCGCGTCGGGCTGAGCTGGACCTACCGGACGGAGCCGCGGAACACGTGGGGCTTCGACACCGGGTTGCCGGTGCCGCTCTGGCTCGGGCGCAGCTTCGACCCGCAGCTCGGCCCCCGGCGGATGTTCTGAGCCTGACCGACTCCGGCGGCGCATGAGCGAGCACATCGTCATCGCGGAGGACGACGAGGACCTCGCCTTCGTCCTTCGCGAGGCCCTGCGCCGCCAGCGCTACGAGCCCGAGGTCGCGCCCACCGCGGGCGCCTTGCTCGACCGGCTCAAGGCGACCGCCTACGACCTGATCCTCCTCGACGTGCGCCTGCCCGACATGGACGGCCTCGACGCCATTCCCAGGTGCCGCGAGCTCGCGCCGGACACCCCGATCATCGTGATGACCGCGCACGGCACGCGCCAGACCGCGATGGACGCGATGACCCGCGGGGCCTACGACTTCTTCACCAAGCCGCTCAAGATGGACGAGTTCCAGGTCGTCGTCTCGCGCGCGCTCGACCGGCGGCGGCTGCAGAAGCAGATCAAGGCCCTCCGCGAGAGCGAGCCGGGCGGCGTCGAGGGGTTGATCGGGCAGAGCGACGCGCTCAAGCGGGTGGTGGAGATGGCCCATCGCGCCGCCCCCACCGACCTCACCGTGCTGATCCTGGGCGAGAGCGGCACCGGCAAGGAAGTGCTGGCGCGGGGGATCCACAAGCTGAGCACCCGGAAGGACGGGCCGTTCGTGCCGGTCAACTGTGCGGCCATCCCGGAAGGGCTGCTCGAGTCCGAGCTGTTCGGCCACGAGCGCGGGGCGTTCACCGGCGCGGTGCGGGCGCGGCCCGGCCGCTTCGAGCTCGCCAAGGAGGGCACCGTGTTCCTCGACGAGATCGGGGACATGCCCCTGTCCATGCAGGCCAAGATCCTGCGCGTGCTCCAGGAGCGCGAGTTCGAGCGGGTGGGCGGGACCCGCACCATCGCGGCCGACGTGCGGGTGATCGCGGCCACCCACCGGGACCTCGAGGCCGCGGTGGCGCAGGGGACCTTCCGCCAGGACCTGTTCTACCGCCTGCAGGGCGTGGGCATGCACCTGCCCGCGCTGCGCGAGCGCGTGGACGACCTGCCGCTGCTGGCCACCCACCTGCTCGAGCGCGCGGCCAAGCGGCTGAACCGCCCGCCCGCCATTCTCTCGCCGGAGGCGCTCCGGTGCCTCTGGACCTACCCGTGGCCGGGCAACGTGCGCGAGCTGCAGCACGTGCTCGAGGGCGCGATGGTGATGAGCGACGGGGTGATCAACCCCGACCATCTCCCCGCCGCGATCCAGCGCGCGATCCAAGCCCGGCCCGCCGCCGCGGAGAGCGGCCCGGTGCTGACCGGCTCGCTCGACGAGGCGCTCGAGGACCGGGAGCGCCGCCTGATCCTGGATGCGCTCCCGCAGACCCACGGGGTGCAAGCGCGCGCGGCCAAGGTGCTCGGCATCTCGGAGCGCAGCCTCTGGTACCGGATCAAGAAGCTGGGCATCCAGGTGCGCACGCCCGACGACGGCCCGCCCGCGGGCTGAGTTCCCTTTCCCG
>DATFUK010000557.1:0-12060 GCA_035260865.1 Candidatus Methylomirabilota bacterium
CGCTTGTCCTCCGCGGCCGCGACCAGCGATTTCACCACGTCCGCGATCAGAGCCACCAGGTCGAGCGGGTCGCCCGCGCCCTCGAGGCCAGCCTCGATCTTGCCGAGGTCGAGGAGGTCGGTCACGAGCTCGGTCATGTTCTTCGAGCTGCGCAGGATGCGCTCGCACCGATCGCGGTAGGCCTGCTCGCCGCCCGGCGCGGGCGGGGCCTTCAGCAGCAGCTCCGCGGTCATCGCGATCGCCATGATCGGGCTCTTCAGGTCGTGCGACACCGTGTTGACGAAGTCGGTCTTCATCTGATCGAGCTCTTTCAGCAGCGAGATGTCCCGGAGGATGGCGGCCAGGCCGACCGGCTCGCCGTACTCGGTGGTCACGATGATGAGGCTGGCCTGGGCGGTGCGCCCATCGGGCAGGAGCAGCTCCGCGATGCCCGGCCGTCCGGCCTCGAGGAGCCGGCGGAGGGGCTCGTGGACGACCGCCTCCGTGAACGGGCGGCCGGTCATGGCGTCCGGGGACACCCCCAGCATCGCGCGCACCGCCGGGTTCGCGAGCAGCACGATGCCGTCCTGACCGACCATGACCACCGCGTCGGCGGTGCTCGTCAGCACCGCGGCCAGCGTGCCGCGCTCGTCGGCCAGGGCCTGGTACGCGCGACAGGTCTCGAGCCCGCCCGACAGTCCGGCTGCGACGAGGGTGCCGACCTCGAGATCGTCGAACGTGTAGGGCATGGCGCGGCGGGCGAAGAGGAGGGCGCCCAGGACCTGGGGGCCCCGGCGCACCGGGACGGTGAGCCCGACCCGCAGGCCGGCGCGGACAAGCACCCCGTCGAGATCGGGCGCGGCATCCGGGATCGTGTCGAGCTCGGCCACCAGGTACGCGCGTCCGGTCCGGATGGTCCGGCCCGGGAGCCCTTCGTCTCGGCTGAAGACGCGGTTCGCCACCACCTCGCCCGCGAGCCCGGAGAGCGAGTGCACCAGGTAGCCCCGCTGCTCGGTGTCTTCCAGGCACACCGCGAGGTAGTCGTGCGGAACCACCGCCTGCGCCTGCTCCGCGAGGGTCTGGAACAGGTGAGTGGGGACGGGCGAGCCCGACAGCCCGATGAGCATCTCGCCGACCCGCCGCAGCCGGCCGGCGAGATTCGGGGGCGACTCCGGAGGCGACCCCAGAGACTCCGGCATCATACCGACCTCAGCGGCCCTCCATGATCTCCCGCATCCGTCTGAAGGCCAGGATACGCCGCCGGTTCGCCTCCGGCATGTTCTCGAGATCCACCGGCTGCGTCACCGTGAGGCCGTAGGCCTCGTAGGTCGGGATGTCCGCCTCGGCCACGCCCGCGCCCGCCCGCTTCCGCTCGAAGGCCGCGGCCACGTAGGGAGCCAGCTCCTCCGCCTTGCGGGCGGCGCGCGCGGCCTCTCGCTCCTTGAACTCCGGCATCACGGAGCCCGCGAACAGCTCGAGCGACTCGCAGATGTGCTCGTGCCGGTTCTTGCCGCCCTGCTGGATGAAGATGGTCTGGTCCACCCGGTAGTCCTCGAAGGCCTGCAGAGCGCCGCGCAGCTCGTCGGGCGTGCCGATGCAGCCGGTGCCGCCGCCGAGGATGCCTAGGTCCAGCTCCGCGCGGACCGCCTCGTACTTGGCCCAGATGTCGGTGCGGCCCGGCCGGTGCGTGCCGAAGACGTAGTGGTGGCCGAGGGCGAACTGGAAGAAGCGAAAGCCGTCGGTGCCGCGCCGCCGCGCCTCGTCGGCATTCGGGTGACATGAGAAGCCGGTCACCATTGCGATGTTGGGATTCACCGCGTGGCCGATCGGCACGCACTCGCGCTTGAAGGTCTCGTAGTAGTCATCGACCCAGTGCTTCGCCTCGGCGGGGTCGATGAAGGCGAAGGTGAGGGCGCCCATGCCGAGCTGGGCCGCGAGGTGGATGGTCTCGCGGTTCGAGCACGCCACCCAGAGCGGCGGGTGCGGCTTCTGGACCGGCTTGGGGACCACGTTGCGGACCGGCATCGAGAAGTACTTGCCCTGGTGGCCCGGGTAGGGATCCAGCGCGAGCATGTTCGCGACCTGCTCGGTGGTCTCGCGCCACATGGCCCGGCGCTCCGCGGGGGTCACCCCGAAGCCCTCCAGCTCGGCGCGCGAGGCGGACTCCCCGGTGCCCCACTCCACCCGGCCGTTGGAGACGAGGTCGAGGGTGGCGAGGCGCTCCGCGACGCGCGCCGGGTGGTTGTAGCCCGGCGGCATCAGGACGATGCCGTGCCCGAGGCGGATCTGCCGGGTGCGCTGCGACGCGGCGGCCAGGAAGACCTCGGGGGCCGAGGAGTGTGAGTACTCCTCGAGGAAGTGGTGCTCGACCTCCCAGGCGTAGTCGATGCCGAGCCGGTCGGCCAGCTCGACCTGCGCGAGCGCGTCCTGGAAGAGGCGCTGCTCGCTACCGTCCTCCCAGGGGCGGGGTAGCTGGTGCTCGTAGAAGACGCCGAATCGCATGCTCGCTCCTTTCGCGCCGACGTGGCGGCGTCGGGGCGCCGCCATCGTAGCGCAGGACGCGAGCGGGCGGGGAAGAACGCGGAGGGACGGCTACGGGGACTGGCCCAGCTGGACGGTGGGGTCGGGCATCGGCGGCGGATCTTCCGGGCGCATGGACGCCGGCATCGGCGACCACGTGCGCGAGCTCTGCCGCTGCTCCAGCTCGCTGAGCACGAGCTGGGCGGCGGGGCGCTCCACGCCGCGCGGGGCGGCCACCTGGACCATCGTCGGTCGCGCTGCGCTCGGATACACGGCGGCCGTGCTCACCATGTGGGCTTTCGACGATGAGCGGGGGCTGCGCGCGACCCACTGCGGGGCCGGCACCGGCTTGGCCATGACCGTCTCCGCGGCCCTCTTGTCGCCCATCCGGCGCAGCACGCGCGCCACGAACTGGCGCGTCTCCGGGAAGGGTGGGATGCCGCGATGGCGGATCACGTTCTGCTCACCCGCGTTGTAGGCGGCCAGCGCGAGCGGGAGGTCCCCCTTGAAGGTGTCGAGCATGGCGCGCAGGTGGCTGGCCCCCGCGTCGATGTTCTCGTCGGGGTCGTGGGGATCGCGCACCCCCATGAGGGAGGCGGTCGCGGGCATGAGCTGCATGAGGCCCTTGGCTCCCTTCTGGGAGACCGCGGCGTGATCGAAGTTGGACTCGACCGAGATCACCGCGGTGATGAGCTCTTCGGACAGGCGATGGCGCTGCGCGGCCGTCTTGATGTGGTCGGGGATGGCCGCCAGATCGTACTTGGGCGCCGCCGGCTCCTCGATCGTGACCGCCGGCTCCATCAGCTTGGCGGTGCGCTCGATCACGTCCGACGCATTCCACGGAGTTCCCAGCGCGAACAGCACGCCGAGCGCGAACGCGGCGCCGAGCGACGGTAGCGGGGACAGCCACCGCATGCGCTCCCAGTCGGGAAATAGCGGGAGCTGGCGACGATCCGCGTGCACATACCGGCTCCAGGTCTTGATCAGCATGGGAACCATTGGCAACACCTCCGGGTGGTCGGGAGGTAATGCGAGGCGGGTGCCAAGCAGGGGGGGCTGCTCGGCTATTGTTTCCGGGTACTTGACAGGTGTCGGAGGGGTGTCACGGCGCTCCGGGGCCACTGTCAGACCCCCGAAGTCACCCCACTGACAGTGCTAACTTTTCGTGATCTGCGAGATGCCCGGCAGGCGGCCCAGGAAGTTGCCGGTGATGCCGCCGTCGACCACGAGATCGTGGCCGTTGACGTAGCGCGCGTCGGGCCCGAGCAGGAACGCGATGACGTCGGCCATGTCTTCCGGCGTGGCCACGCGCCCGATCGGCACCAGCGCGTCGCGCTCGGTCGCGATCGTCTCGTTCTGGTAAACCTTCTCGGTCATGCCGGTGCGCACCATGCCGGGCGAGAGGCTGTTGACGCGGATGCCGTCGCGTCCGAACTCCTGCGCGAGGACCGCGACCAGCATGATGAGCGCGGCCTTGCTCGGTCCGTAGGGGCCGAGGTTGGCGTGCGCGTTGCTGCCGGACATGGACGCCACCGCCACGATCGCCCCGCGCGAGGCCGCGAGCGCGTCGTGGGCCGCCTTGGCGAGGAGCCACGTGGCCCGCGTGTTCACCGCGAACATCCGGTCCCAGTCCTCGACCGCGTACTGGGCGAGCGGGCCCGGCCGATTGACGCCCGCGTTGCTGACCAGCCCGTCGAGCCCGCCGAACCGCGCGATCGCCTCGTCGACCACGCGCGCGGGCGCGTCCGCGGTGGCCATGTCGCCCGCGAGGGGCAGGGCCGACGCCCCGAGGTTGCCGAGCTCCTCCACGAGCGAGTCGAGCGCGGGCGAGGGACCGAGGTCCACCGCCGCGATCTGCGCCTTGCGCCCCGCGGCCTTCGCGTCGCGCGCCACGCGCAGGCAGGTGGCCCGGCCGATCCCGCTGGCCGCTCCCGTCACGAGGGCGCGCATCACGCCCCCGTGAACGTCCTGCCTTCGGTCGCGAGGCGGTCCAGCAGCGGCGCCGGCTTCCAGTCCTCGCCCTGCGTCTTCTGCCACTCCTTCATCCGATCGCGCATGGCCTTGAGCCCGACCTGGTCCGCCCAGAACATGGGGCCGCCCCGGTAGACCGGCCAGCCGTAGCCGTAGACCCAGATCACGTCGATGTCGCTGGCGCGGATCGCGATCTTCTCCTCGAGGATCTTGGCGCCCTCGTTGACCATCGGGTAGAGCAGGCGGGCCAGGATCTCGTCGTCGGAGATCTTTCGGCGCGTGATGCCCATCTCGCTCGCGACCTCGACGATGATCTTCTCCACGTCCGCGTCCGGGATCGGGGTGCGGTCGCCCTTCTCGTAGCGGAAGTAGCCCGCGCCGGTCTTCTGCCCGAAGCGCCCGAGCTCGCAGATGCGGTCGGCCACCGCCGACTTCACGCCCTTGCCCTTGCGGATGCGCCAGCCCACGTCGAGGCCGGCGAGGTCGCCCATCGCGAACGGGCCCATCGGGAAGCCGAAGTCGGTGAGGACCTTGTCGACCTCGTGGGGCAGCGCGCCCTCGAGGATCAGCTTCTCGGCCTCGCGGCCGCGCTGGTGCAGCATGCGGTTGCCCACGAAGCCGTAGCAGACCCCCACGCACACCGGGACCTTGGCGATCCGTCGGCCCACGCTCATCGCGGTGGCCACCACGTCCTTGGCCGACTTCTCGCCCCGCACCACCTCGAGCAGCCGCATCACGTTGGCCGGGCTGAAGAAGTGCATGCCGATGACGCTGTCCGGCCGCCTGGTCGCGGAGGCGATCTCGTCCACGTCCAGCGTGGAGGTGTTGGAGGCGAGCACCGCCCCCGGCTTGCAGATCTTGTCGATCTTGGCGAAGACCTCCTTCTTGATCGGCATCTCCTCGAAGACCGCCTCGACCACGATGTCGGCGTCCGCGATCTTCGACCAGTCGGTGGTGCCCGAGATGAGGCCCATGCGCTTCTCGACGTCCTGCGCGGTGAGGCGCCCGCGCGCGGCGGTCGCCTCGTAATTCTTCCGCACCACCCCGAGGCCGCGGTCGAGCGCGTCCTGGGCCACCTCGACCACCGTCACCGGGATCCCCGCGTTGGCGAAGTTCATCGCGATGCCGCCGCCCATGGTGCCGGCTCCGAGCACCGCCGCCTTCTTGATCTCCCGGCTCGGGGTGTCGCCCGGCACGTCGGGGATCTTGGCCGCCTCGCGCTCCGCGAAGAAGAAATAGCGCTGGGCCTTGGACTCGGGCGAGGTCATCAGCTCCTGGAAGAGCTCGCGCTCACGCTTCATGCCCTGGTCGAACGGGAGATTGACCGACGCCTCCACCGCCTTGATGCAGTTCTCGGGCGCGCGGAAGCCTCGGGTCTGGCGCGCCACCGACTTGCGAAACTCCGCGAACACCTCGGGCTTGCCGCGCACCGCGCCGACCTTGTCGTCGAGATCGCGGATCTTCTTGAGCGGCCGCTTCTCGGCCACGACCTTCTCCGCGAAGGCCACGCCCGCCGCGGTCAGGTCGCCGTCCACGATCTCGTCGATGAGCCCGGCCTTGAGCGCCTCGTCGGCGCCGATCGGGTCGCCGCTCACGATCATCGAGAGCGCCTTCGGCACGCCGACCACGCGCGGCAGCCGCTGGGTGCCGCCCGCGCCGGGCAGGAGGCCGAGCTTGACCTCGGGCAGGCCGAAGCGCGCGGCCTTCACGCCCACGCGGTAATGGCAGGCCAGCGTCACCTCGAGGCCGCCGCCGAGCGCGGTGCCGTGGATCGCGGCCACCACCGGCTTGGGCGAGCTCTCGATCAGGTCGAGCACCTCGTGCAGCCCCGGCTCCTTCGGCGCCTTGCCGAACTCGGTGATGTCGGCGCCCGCAATAAACGTGCGCCCCGCGCACGTGATCACGATCGCCGCGACGCCCGTGTCGCCGGCCGCCTGCTTCAAGCCATCCCGCAGCCCCTGGCGCACGTGCTGGCTCAGCGCGTTGACCGGCGGATTGTTGACGGTGAGCACGGCCACGCGGCCGCGGCGATCGAGATCAACGGACTGGGTGATGGCGGTCATTGGCCTTCTCCTTCGAAGGTGAGCGGTGAAGTGCCGTCATGATAAGCGCCTTGCCCGGCCTCGTGAAGGGGTAAGAATTACGAGGTCGATCCTTCCGGTACCCGGGTGCCGCCCCGCTGACATGCGACGTAAGGCCTTGCCACCATTGGAGAATCAAGAATGCATCTGATCGGCATGCCCCATGCGTCCTAAGGCCAAGGGAGGACGACGACCATGTTCAACCGATCGATCGTGGCTCTGCTCGTCGCCGCACCGATGCTAATTCTTCCCCTGAGCGTCGCCGCTCAGTCGCTGGACTTGAAGGCGCCGTCGCGGCCGCGCGAGCGCGTGGCCCCGGCGGTGCCCGAGCGGGATCTGCAGCCGCAGCGCCCGGTGCTGCCGGATCGTCCCAACTTCATCGCGCCGCTGTCGAAGGAGACCAAGTCGGGCCGCGCCGGCGTGGCGGGCTGGAGCGCGCAGAACCCGCCGGTGGGCTCGCGGGTGGGCGGTGATCACGACAACCCGGGCTGGCCGGGCGTCGGCTTCGCGATCGAGTGGGGCCGTCCGGTGCGCGCGAACTAGATCTCCGGATCTTCGCTCTCGCGGTCTCGGCCGTGCCCGCGGCCCGTCTCCCGGACGGTGCCCGCGGGCGCGGTATACTCTTTCAAGACCCATGGCCACCTCGCCGGCCACCTCGATTCGCCCGCGACCGACCGCGGCCCTGGACTACGACACGATCGTCATCGGAGCGGGCATCTCGGGTTTGTACCAGCTCCACCGCTTGCGGGAGATCGGTCACAAGGTCCGGGTATTCGAGGCCGGGACCGGCGTCGGCGGCACGTGGTACTGGAATCGCTATCCGGGCTGCCGCTTCGATTCCGAGAGCTATTCCTACGGCTACTCCTTCAGCCAGGAGCTGCTGGACGAATGGGACTGGGCCGAGCACTTCGCGTCCCAACCGGAGACCGAGCGCTACCTCAACTACGTCGCCGACAAGTTCGACCTGCGCCGGGACATCCAGCTCAGGAGCCGGGTGACGTCGGCGGTCTGGGACGAGGCCGCCACCGCGTGGGAGATCGCCCTGGAGGACGGCAGCCGCCACCGCGCCCGCTACCTGGTCACCGCGGTCGGCCCTCTCTCCGCTCCCACCATGCCGCGGATCGACGGCGTCGGTGAGTTCGCGGGCGAGGCGTATCACACGGGTCTCTGGCCCAAGCATCCCGTCGACTTCGCCGGGAAGCGGGTGGCGGTGATCGGGACCGGCGCGACCGGCGTGCAGGCGATCCAGGAGATCGCCAAGACCGCGGGCCACCTGACCGTCTTCCAGCGCCGCCCGAACTGGTGCACGCCGCTGCACAACCGGCCGATCCCCCGGGAGGAGATGGCCGACATCCGGGCGGGCTATCCGGCGCTCTTCAAGCGCTGCCAGGAGACGGCCGCCTGCTTCGTGCACACCATCGACCCGCGCGGCACGTTCGAGGTCAGCGAGGAGGAGCGCCGGGCGTTCTGGGAGAAGCTCTACGCCTCCCCCGGCTTCGGCATCTGGCAGGGCAATTTTCGCGACATCCTGATCGACCGGGAGGCGAACAAGCTCATCTCCGACTTCGTGGCGGACAAGATCCGCCAGCGGGTCAAGGACCCGAAGGTCGCGGAGATGCTCATCCCCAAGGACCACGGCTTCGGCACCCGCCGCGTTCCGCAGGAGACCCACTACTACGAGGTCTACAACCAGCCGAACGTCGAGCTGATCAGCATCCTCGAGACCCCGATCGAGCGGATCACGTCGAAGGGCCTCCGGACCAGCGCCCGCGAGTTCGAGTTCGACGTCATCATCTACGCGACCGGCTTCGACGCCATCACCGGCAGCTTCGACCGCATCGACATCCGCGGGCAGGGCGGGCAGCGGCTCCGGGACCGGTGGCGGGGCGGCCCCTCGACCTTCGTCGGCGTGATGGTCGACGGCTTCCCGAACCTGTTCATGGTGATGGGGCCGCACACCGCGCTCGGCAACATCCCGCGCAGCATCGAGTACAACGTCGAATGGATCCGCGATCTCCTCGGCTACATGGGGGCGCGCGGCCTGAGCTCGGCCGACGCCCGGCCCGAAGCGGTGGTCGAGTGGACCGGCTTCGTCCGGAAGAAGGGCGAGGGCCTGCTCTCCAACGAGGTCGATTCCTGGATGACCGGCGTCAACTCGAACGTCGACGGCAAGCAGGTCCGCATCATCGCCCGCTACAGCGGCACCGCCCCGGAGTACCGCGAGTGGTGCGACCGGGTGGCCGCTGACGGATACCCGCAGCTCGCGCTGGCCTGAGGGGATTCCCTACCGCAGCTCGCGCGCGGTCTTCTCGACGAACCGCTCGAGCCCGCCCGCATCGAGCGAGCGCGGCGGCATCAGGATGAGGCGGTGGACCCCGAGCGCGGCGAAGCGCTCCGCGCTCGCGCGGTCCATCGCCTCGCCGCCCCGGGTCGGGCGCGGGGTGACGCTGATCTCGAGCGGCCCCAGCGCGGCCGGCCGCTCGTGACGCCCGGCCGCCTGCCGTAGCCCGGTGAGGCATCGCTCCACGCCGGCTTCGTCGAGGGCGAAACCGTACCAGCCGTTGCCCTGCTCCACCGCCCGCCGGAACGCGGCGTCGGTGTGCCCGCCCACCACGAGCGGCGGCCCGGGCTGCTGGCTGGGCTGGGGGTGCGCCTGCACGCCGTCGAAGCTCACGAAGCGGCCGCGATACGCGGGCCGCGCCTCGCTCCAGATCACCCGGAGCGCGGCCAGGTAGTCGTCGGTCACCGGGCCGCGGTGCTCGAACGGGATGCCGAGCGCGCGGAACTCGGGCTCGAGATAGCCCACGCCCACGCCGAAGATCAGGCGGCCGCCCGAGAGGACGTCGAGCGAGGCGAGCTGCTTGGCCAGCACCAGCGGGTTGCGCTGGGGCAGGATGATGATGCCGGTGCCGAGGCGGATGCGCGAGGTGTGCGCGGCCACGAAGGCGAGCGTCACCACCGGGTCCATGATGCGATCCTCCGGCTCGAGCGGCGACGGGGGCACGCGCGGGTCCGGCAGCACCACGTGCTCACCGCCCCAGAGCGAGTCGAAGCCGGCCGCCTCCGCCGCGCGCGCGACGCGGGCCGCGCCGTCCGGGTAGGTGCACGGCCCGGTGGTCATCGAGAACAGGCCCAGCTTCAACCGCATCAGGCGCCCTCGACGAGCAGGGTCCGCGCGCGCTCGCGCAGGGCGTCGGGTAGCGGGACGGGCCGGCGGGCGTCCTGATCGAAGTGCACGCCGGACTGCTCGAGGGTGGCCACGACCTCGTCGCCCGGCTCCCGGCTCATCACGTGCAGGAGCCGCAGCGAGGAGTTGCCCACGTGGAGGACCCCGGACCGCACCCGCACGCCGTCGCCCGGTCGCAGCGGGCCGCCGAGCTCGAGCTGGAACTCGAAGGTGGAGAAGCCGCGGTGCTCCGCGCGCATGTAGGCGGGCGTCATGCCGAACGCGGCGATGGCGTGGCCGTTGGCCGCCGAGAAGCGATGGATGTAGTGCGAGAGCGCGGCGCCGCCCGAGACGTCGGCCTCCGGCACCTTGACGACGTCCCGCGCGCTGTCCCGGAAGCCCGCGAGGCTGGAGGGCCGCGGGCGCCGCTCGCGGGCGGGCCCGTCCCAGTCGACCTGACGCGCCTCCGCGGCGCGCCGTGTCTCCGCGGTCAGGGGCGCGGTGAGGCGGACGCGCTGCTCCACCGTGGTGCAGAGCGCGCCCGCGCCGGAGTCGAAGAGCTTGTGCCCGAGCACGAGCGCGTCGGGCTCCAGCCCGATCACCCCGCTCTCCATGTGCATGATGTCGCCCACGCGCAGCTCGCGCTGGTAGCGGACGAACGAGTCGGTGGTGCGGGCCGCCGCGGTGGTCAGGCCGACCGCGGCCAGCAGCCCCGCGCCCGCGTCGGCGATGCGGGCGAAGTAGTACGCCACCGTCAGGTGGTCGTTGGGATCCACCTCCCAGCGGAAGACGGTGCCGCGGTAGGTCTCGAGCCAGTCCGCCACGGGCGCAGGGCCTAGATGTAGACCGACTTCATGGCGGGCCCCGGGTAGCGCTCACCCGCCGCGGCGCCCGCGGGGATGGCGTCCTGGAGCGCGGCGACCTCGTCCGGGGTGAGGCGCACGTCCGCGGCGGCCGCGTTCTCCTCGAGCCGCTCCTTCCGCTTGGTGCCCGGGATCGGCACGATGTCCGGGCCCCGCGCGAGCAGCCAGGCCAGCGCGAGCTGCCCCGGCGTGCAGCCCTTCTTCCGCGCCATGTCGTCGAGCGGCTTCACGAGATCGAGGTTCTTCTTGAGGTTCTCCTCCTGGAAGCGCGGGTGGTCGCGCCGGCGGTCGTCCGACGGGATCTCCGCGGCGGAGCGGGTGCGCCCGGTGAGCAGGCTGCGGCCGAGCGGCGAGTAGGCCATGAACGAGATGCCGAGCTCGCGCAGGGTCGGCAGCGTCTCCTCGGCCTCCACGCGGTAGAGCAGCGAGAACTCGGACTGCAGCGCGGTGATCGGGTACACCTTGTGAGCGCGGCGCACGGTGGCGGGAGAGGCCTCCGACAGCCCGATGAACCGCACCTTGCCCGCCTCGACCAGGCGCGACATCGCGCCCACCGTCTCCTCGATGGGCACGCTCGGGTCGACCCGGTGCTGCAGGTAGAGGTCGATGGTGCTGATGCCCAGGCGCTTCAGGCTCGCGTCGCAGGCCTGGGGCACGTACTCGGGACGGCCGTTGACCCCCGCGGTGCCGTCCGGCTTGCGGAGGTTGCCGAACTTGGTGGCGAGGACGACCTGGTCGCGGTGGCCGCGCAGGGCCCGGGCCAGGAGCTCCTCGTTCTGCCCCCAGCCGTACATGTCGGAGGAGTCGAGGAAGTTCACGCCGAGGTCGAGTGCCTTGTGGACGACCGCGATGCACTCCGCCTCGTCACCCTTGCCGTAGACGTTGGACATGGACATGCAGCCGAGGCCGACCGCGGAAACGGCCAGCGGGCTCTTGCCGAGTGTGCGTCGCTCCACGAGTTCCTCCTCGGAACCTGCAAAAGTTGGTTAGGATACGGCGACCGATTCTATCCCAAGACCGAGGTGCCCGCACCCGTGCCGCACGACGTGACCCTGCTCCGCGACATCGCCCTCGGGATCATGTTCGCCGCGATCCTGGGGCACGTGGCCCGGCTGCTGCGGCAGCCGCTGCTCCTGGGCTACATCGCGGGAGGGATCCTGCTGAGCCCTCAGATGGGCTTCGGCCTCGTCACCAACGCGGACAGCATCGAGTTGATCTCCGAGATCGGCCTGATCCTGCTCCTCTTCATCATCGGGCTCGAGATCGACCTGCGGGAGCTCCAGCGCCTGGGGCGCTCCATGCTGGCCCTGGGCGTCGGCCAGTTCGTGATCAACGCGCTCCTGGGCCTGGCCTTCTTCGCCTGGCTCGGCTATCGGGTCGCGGCGGGCCGCTTCGATCTGGTCTACCTCGCGATCGTGATGGCGCTGAGCTCGACGCTGATCGTGGTCAAGCTGCTGCGCGAGAAGTTCGAGCTCAAGCT
>DATFUK010000558.1:0-13936 GCA_035260865.1 Candidatus Methylomirabilota bacterium
GTCCCGAGGAAGTACGTCCAGCAGGTCGGCGACGAGGGTTTCAAGAAGGCCCCGGTGGGCGCCGGCCCGTACCGGTTCGTGTCGTTCACCCCGGGGGTCGAGCTGGTGCGCGAGGCCCACGAGCAGTACTGGCGGAAGGTCCCGGGCGTGAAGCGCCTCGTGCTGAAGGCGGTGGCCGACGAGGCGACGCGGCTGGCCATGCTCAAGCGCGGCGAGGCGGACATCGTCTATCTGCTCCAGGGCGAGCTGGCCGAGGAAGTCAAGCGGACGGCGGGGCTGACCCTCAAGCCGACGCCCATCGTGTCCACCCACTGGCTGGTGTTCGCCGATCAGTGGGACCCGAAATCACCCTGGGCCGACCGGCGCGTTCGCCTCGCCGCCAACCATGCGATGGACCGCCAGGCCGTCAACGAGGCGCTGACGCTCGGGTTCTCGCGGATCACCTGGAGCGTCATCCCCCAGAGCTTCGAGTTCTTCTGGCAGCCGCCCACCCTCGCCTACGATCCGGCCAAGGCCAGGCAGCTCCTCGCCGAGGCCGGCTATCCCAAAGGCTTCGACGCGGGCGACCTCTGGTGCGACGCCGCGACCGCCACCATGAGCGAGGCGCTCGCCGGCTATCTCCAGGCGGCGGGCATCCGCGTGAAGGTCCGACCGCTCGAGCGCGCCGCCTTCTTCAGGGCGTACCAGGAGAAGAAGCTCAAGAACCTCGTCTACAGCCTGAGCGGCGCCTTCGGGAACGCCCCGACCCGGCTCGCCACCTTCGTGATCTCGGGTGCTCCCTACGCCTATGGAGGGTATCCCGACATCGGCGGGCTCTTCGGCGAGCAGGCCGTCGAGCTCGACAGGAAGCGGCGCGAGGCGACGCTCCAGCGGATCCAGCAGCTCGTCCACGACAAGGTCATGTACGCGCCGATCTGGGAGCTCGGCTTCATCCACGCCCACGGCCCGCGCGTGGTGGAGTCGGGCCTCGGGCTCATCACCGGCTGGGCGTTCTCCGCGCCCTACGAGGAGATGAAGCTGAAGGGCAAATGAGAACGGCGATGACGCCCGAAACGAGGCCCCCGGCATACCCTCGAAGGCCAACACTGTCGCGTCACCATGGGTTCGAGCGAAGGAGACCCCCGTCCGACCCACGAGGAGGAGACCATGTGCTTCGTTGATTCCGGCTGGCTCAGCGGACGGGTTTCTCGCCGCAGCCTCGTCGGGACCGGGGTGACCACCGGGCTGGCGGCTTCAAGCGGTTCAGCAACAAGACCATCCTCTTCGACCCCTGGTTCAGCCGCTTCGACTCCGGCTTCCTGACCGGCAAGTTCAACCCGAACGCGATGCTCCCGCTGGACGAGTAGCGACGAGGTCCTCACCGGGCCAGGTTGTAGAAGCGCATCGCGTTGTCGCCCAGGATCTTCCGCCGCGATTCGGCGGGCAGGGGGGCGAGCCGCTCCCGCAGCTCCCGGACCACGCCCATCGACGCGTCGATGTGCGGATAGTCCGAGGCCCAGATGAAGTAATCGGCCCCGAGGTGCTCGACCATCTGGGCGGTCAGGGACTCGTCCGGATCGGCCGAGATCAGGCACTGGCGGAAGAAGTATTGGCTGGGCGCCATGCGGATCGGCGTCCGGTGCGCCAGCACGCGGTGCTTGTGGTCCAGCCGGTCGAGCCAGGACGCGATCCAGTTCGAGCCCGCCTCCAGGACCGCGCACCGCAGCCGCGGGTAGCGCTCGAACATGCCCGAGCTCAGCATCTGCGTGAAGGCGGCCATGACGTCGATGGCGAGGAACGCGAAGCCGAACAGGCCGTCCGAGGGGTCGTAGCGCTGCCAGGGGCGGAACCACTGACGGTCGCGCACTACCACGTGGAACGCGATCGGCATCTCGAGATCCTGCACCGTCTCCCAGAAGGGGGCGAACGCGGGGTCGTCGAAGTGCCGGCCGTTCCGGGCCGCGACGTCCGGCGAGAGGAAGACCCCGACGCAGCCGTCCTTGCGGGCCCGGAGGGTCTCCTCGACGGCTCCGTCCGGGTCGAGCAGGGAGATGTGCGCGACCGGGTGCAGCCGCCGCGGATCGGCCTGGCAGAACTCGACCAGCCATCGGTTGTAGGCCCGGGTGTAGGCGGTGGCCAGCCCGGGATCCGTCACGTGTCCTTCCCAGCAGATGCCGATGGTCGGATAGAGGAGGACGCTGTCGATGCCCTCGGCGTCCATCACGGCGAGCCTCGCGTGCGGGTCGTAACCGCCGGCCGGGCTCCCCTCGGCGTACGTGACCTGGCCCCGGGTGAGCAGGCGGGTGGTGTCCATCTCGATGCCGCCGAGCGATCCGAGCTGCCCGCGCAGGGTCTTGAGCGAGCGGCCGTCGATCAGCAGCACCTCGTAGCCTTCCGAGTCGGTATCGATGCGGATGGCCCGGTCGCGATACGCGGGATCGAGATACCTGAGCCAGGTGTCGGCGGGCTCCAGCACGTGACCGTCCGCGTCGACGACTCGTCCTGCTGATTCCAGCGTCATGAGAGCCCTCCCTTCGGGGGCGAGCGGGTCGGAGGTTTCGATACTGCACGCCGGCCGCGGCGGCGTCAAGGCGGGGCGGCGGTGGCGCGGCCTGCCGCGATCGCATAAGATGCCCCGCACTGGGGAAAGGAGGCGGAACGTGCCCAGGATCAACGAAGCGTTCCTCAACCTGCGGGCGAGCTATCTCTTCGCGGAGGTCAAGCGACGCACCCAGGCGCATCGCGACGGGCACCCCGGCGTCCGCCTGATCGACCTCGGCATCGGCGACGTGACCCTGCCGCTTCCGGGCGTGGTGGTCCAGGCGCTCGAGGCCGCGGCGCGCGAGCAGGCGCGGGCGGAGACGCTCAAGGGCTACGGGCCCTACGTGGGCTACGAGTTCCTCCGGGCGGAGATCGCCGCCCACGACTTCGGTGCCCGTGGTGTCGAGCTCCGCCCCGACGAGATCTTCGTGAGCGACGGCGGCAAGAGCGACGCGGCCAACATCCAGGAGCTGTTCGCGCAGGACGCGGTCGTGGCCCTGATGGACCCCGCGTATCCGGTGTACGCGGACGCCAACGTGATGGCGGGGCGATCCGGCCCCGCGGACGCGAGCGGCCGCTACCCGGGCTTCGTCTACCTGCCGTGCACCGCCGAGAACGAGTTCCAGCCGGCGCTGCCCGACCGGCACGTCGACCTCATCTACCTGTGCTACCCGAACAATCCCACCGGCGCGGTGATGACGCGCGCGGCGCTCCGGCGCTGGGTGGACTACGCGCGCGAGCACGAAGCGGTGATCGTGTACGACGCGGCGTACGAGGCCTACATCCGGGATCCGGAGCTCCCGCACTCGATCTACGAGATCGACGGGGCGCGCGAGGTGGCCATCGAATCCCGCAGCTTCTCGAAGAACGCCGGCTTCACCGGCCTGCGAATGGCCTACACCGTGGTGCCGCGCGAGGCGCAGGGCCGGACCGGGGCCGGAGGCACCGTGAGCCTGAACCAGCTCTGGCTGCGGCGGCAGTCGACCAAGTCGAACGGCCCGCCGTACGTCATCCAGCGCGCGGCCGCGGCGGTCTACACCCCGGAGGGCCAGAAGCAGATCCGGGCGCTGATCGACTACTACATGGACAACGCCCGCATCCTCCGGGAGGGCCTGGAGCGGGCCGGACTCACCGTGTACGGCGGGCGCAACGCTCCGTACATCTGGATCCGCACGCCCGCCGGCGTGTCGTCATGGGACTTCTTCGACCGGCTCCTGGCCGAGGCCGGCGTGGTGGGCGTGCCCGGATCCGGCTTCGGCCCGAGCGGGGAGGGCTACTTCCGCGTCACGGCCTTCGGGTCTCCCGCGGACAGCGCGGAGGCGGTCGAGCGGATCGCCACCCGGCTCCGCGGCTAGCCGGTCTCATGCCGACCGACCGACGCACACCCGTCGCGGACGCGCTGGTCGACTTCGTGCTCGGGCTCGAGCTCCGATCGCTCCCCGATGCGGTGACCGAGGCCGCGGGGCTCTGCCTCACCGACTGGCTCGGCACCGCGATCCGCGGCTCGACCGAGCCGCTCGCCGACGCGCTCGACGCGGTGGTCGCCGCCACCGGCGGTGAGCCCCAGGCGACGGTGGTCGGGCGGGGCCGCCGGACGAGCGCGCTCCTGGCCGCGCTCGCCAACGGGGCGCAGGGCCACGCGCTCGACTTCGACGACACGCATCTGGCCTCCATCGTCCACGGCTCGGCGCCGGTGGCGCCCGTCGTCCTCGCGATCGCCGAGTGGCGCCGGCAGCCGGGCGCCGCGGCCCTGGAGGCGTTCGTCGCCGGCTTCGAGGTCGAGACGCGGATCGGGCGCGTCATCGGCCCGACCCTCGCCGAGCGCGGGTGGCACGTCACCGCGGTCCTCGGGCACTTCGGCGCGGTGGCGGCCGCGGGGAAGCTGCTGGGCCTCACCGCCGAGCAGCTCGCGCGGGCGTTCGGGATCGCGGGCACCCAGGCCGCGGGGCTCGAGCAGTCGTTCGGCACGATGTGCAAGCCGCTCCATCCGGGCAAGGCGGCGATGAACGGGCTCCTGGCTGCGCTGCTCGCGCGCGAAGGCTTCACCGGGCCCACCGGCATGCTCGACGAGCGCCCCGGGCTTCCCGGAACCTTCGTCGGCCTTACCGATCTGGCTCCGGCTCTCGACGGCCTCGGCACGCGATTCGAGATCCTCCAGAACAGCACGAAGCTCTACGCGGCCTGCCACCTGCTGCACGCCACGATCGACGCCGGCCGCGCGATCCGGGAGCGCTCGGCGCCGCCTGTCGAGTCGATCGCCGCGGTGGAGTGCCACGTGCACCCGCTCGCGATCAAGGTCGCGGCGATCCCCGAGCCCCGCAGCGGGCTCGAGGCCAAGTTCAGCGCCGCCTACTGCGCGGCGCTCGCGCTGACCCGGGGCGAGGCGGGGGAATCCGAGTTCACCGACCAGGCCGCGCCCGCTCGGGACATCGTCGGGCTGGCCGGCCGGATCCGGCCGGTGGCCGATCCGGCGCTCGGCATCACCGAGGCGAAGATGCGGGTCCGGCTCCACGACGGCCGCGTGCTCGACGAGGTCGTGCGGGCCGCCCGCGGCACCCCGGGCCGCCCGGCGTCCCGACAGGACGTGGAGGACAAGTTCCGGCGGCTCGCGGGCGTCGTCCTGCCGGCGCCGCAGGTCGGCCGCCTTCTCGAGACCCTCCGGCACCTGACCGCGCTCCCCGACGTCGGAGCGCTCGCGGTCCTCACGCGCAAAGGAGACCCGCCATGAAGTTCGGACTTCGCTACGCGAGCCTGGGGCGCTACAGCAACGGGCCCGCCGCGGTGGAGCTGGCGCAGGCCGCCGAGGCCGCCGGCTTCGAGTCGATCTGGACGGTGGAGCATGTGGTGGTGCCTCACGGCTATCAGTCCCGCTACCCGTACTCGCCCTCGGGGCGCATGGGATCGGGTCTCGAGGACTTTCCCATCCCCGATCCGCTGATCTGGCTGGCCTACGTCGCCTCGGCCACGCGCACGATCAAGCTCGGCACCGCGATTCTCATCCTGCCCCAGCGCAATCCGGTGGTGACCGCGAAGGCGGTGGCGACGCTCGATCACCTGGCCGGCGGGGGCCGCGTGCTCCTCGGCATCGGCGTGGGCTGGCTCGCCGAGGAGTTCGCCGCGCTCGGGCTGCCGTTCGCCGATCGCGGACCCCGCACCGACGAGTACGTGGAGGCGATGCGCGCGCTGTGGAGTCAGGAGTGCGCGACGTTCAAGGGACGCTTCATCTCGTTCGAGCGGGTGTTCTGCCGGCCCCGGCCGCCCGGGCACCGCATCCCGATCGTGGTGGGCGGGGACACCGCGGCGGCCGCCCGGCGCGCCGGGCGACTGGGCGACGGGTACTTTCCCGCGCGGACCCCGACGCCCGGCTTGCTCGACGAGATGCGGCGCGCCGCGGAGGCGGCCGGGCGCGACCCGAAAACCATCGAGATCACGGTGGCGGCGCCGGCCGATCCCGCGGAGATCGAGAGTCTCGCGCGCCAGGGCATCGCGCGCGTCGCGGTGCCGGTGAGCGCCGCGGCGGGCCTGCCCGCGCAGGTCAGGACGCCCGACGACGTTCTGCGCTACGGCAAGGACGTGATCGCGCGGTTCCGGTAACCGCCGGGCGTGAGCGCGGCTGGGTAGAAAGCTCCGGTTCTTTCCTACCGGCCGGCCGTCCGTCCGTGCCCGGCGCGTGCCGAACCTGTCCAATAAGGCGGGCTTTCCCTGTCGGCACGGTGCTTGCTGCTTTTGCCAGATCAAACCCTTGACGGAGGACCTATATGCTCGGACGAGTTCTCATAGCGCTCGCTGGCGGGTTGGTGGTGTGGAAGTACCGCGATTCTCTCCGCGGGTACCTGGACGACAACGCGGGTCCGGCTCGCGCCAAGCTGGATGAGCTACTGCAGACGGTGCAGGAGAAGTCGGAGGTGCTGCTCGACCAGGCCAAGGAACAGCTGTCGTCGCGGATCGGGAGCGCTCGAGAGCGAGTCCGCGCGGGAGCGTCGGACGCCGATCTTCGAGAAAGCCCGTGAACACTCTCACCCGAGCTATCCGGGGAAGTATTCTGGATAGCATCGACGCCGGTGGCCTGTCCGGATTCCGGACATCGCGGACCCGGGGCGGTGGTCTGATGAGCCGCATCGCGGCGGCCGGGATTCTGCGCCGGGCGCTTCGCTGGCCGGCCCTGTCCGTGATCGTCATCGTCTCCGTGCTCGCCGCTCGTCTCATGGCGAAGCGAACGAACCAGCCCGCAGACGCCCCGCCGGTTCTTCGAGCTCCCTGAGGAGGCTCAGCGCGCTCCCGCGCGCGCCTCGTCGAGCAGGGCGTGCAGGTAGGCCGGCGTCACCGGGACTTCGCGGACGGTGACGCCCAGATGGGCGACCGCGTCCTCCACCGCGTTCGCGATGGCGGCCGCGCCGGGGATGGCGCCGCTCTCGCCCACGCCCTTGACCCCGAGCGGATTGATGGCCGAGCGGTGCTCGATGAGCGCGACCGGGATCGCCGGCAGGTCATCGGCGCGGGGAATGGCGTAGTCCATGAGGCTGCCGGAGAGGAGCTGGCCGCCCTCGCCGTAGACCACCGCCTCCATCAGTCCGGCGCCGATCGCCTGGACCGCGCCGCCCTGCAGCTGCGCCTCCACGATCATCGGATTGATGGCGCGGCCGGGATCGTGGACCACCGCGTAGCCGAGCAGCCGCACCGCGGCGGTCTCGAGATCCACCTCGACCGCGGCGGCCTGCGTGCCGAAGGCCCAGGTGACGGTGTCGGGATAGTGGTAGGTGCAGGCGTGCAGCCCCGGCTCGCCGGTGGCCTTCAGGCTGCGCGAGCGCACCGCGGCCTGGGCGAGGCGGCCGAGCGGCACGGTCCGGTCCGGCATGCCGGTGACGAAGGCGCGGCTCGCCTCGATGCGCACGTCGGCGGGTGCGCACTCGAGCAGCTCGGACGCGACGAGGGCGGCGCGCTCGCGCACCGCGCGCGCGGTGCGGGCGACCGCGGGCCCGGCATTGACCATGACGCGGCTGCCGCCGGTGCCCATGCCGAAGGGGAAGAGCGTGGTGTCGCCCGCCGCGACGATGACGTCCTCGAACGCGGCGCCCAGCTCCTGCGCGCAGATCTGGGCGAGCGTGGTTGCGTGGCCCTGGCCCTGGGCGGCGACGCCGATCATCACGTAGACCTTCCCGGACGGGTCCACGCGCACGGTGGATCCCTCGAAGGGGCCGAGTCCGGTGCCCTGGGCATAGCAGGCGAGGCCCACGCCGATGCGCCGCGTCGCGTCCTTCGGCTGGGCGGCCTGCCGGCGGCGCCAGTCGTCGTAGCCGAGGAGCCCGAGCGCGCGCTCGAACGCGGCGGGGAAGTCCCCCGGGTCATAGGCGATCGCCACGCCGTCCTTGTAGGTGAGGCCCGGGCGATAAGGCATCTCGGCGGGCCGCACCAGGTTGCGGCGGCGGATCTCCGCGGGGTCGAGGCCCAGGCGGCGCGCGCCGATGTCCATGAGGCGCTCCATCACGAAGACGGCCTCGGGGCGGCCGGCGGCGCGATAGGCCATGTTGAGCGTCTTGTTGGTGACGACGCTCGTGCCGACATTGCGGTAGTGCGCGACCCGGTACGGCCCGGGCAGGTGGTTCACGGTGTTGAGCGTCAGGCCATTGCCCTGGGCGGGATAGGCGCCCACGTCGGCCAGGAAGCTCGCGTCGATGCCGGCGATGGCGCCGTCCTTGCCGAAGCCGATCTTCACCTGGTGGCTCTGCTCGCGGTCGTGGCCGCTCGCCTGGAAATCCTCGCGCCGGCTCTCGACCCACTTCACGGGACGCCTCAGCCGGAGCGCCGCGAGGGCGACCAGCGCCTCTTCCGGGTACGGCGAGCCCTTGGGCCCGAAGCCGCCCCCCACGTCGGGGGTGAGCACCCGGACCTCCTCGGCGGGCACACCGACGATGCGCGCGACCGCGTCCCGCACCGAGTACGGGTTCTGCGTGGAGGACCAGAGGACCAGCCGGCCGGAGTCCGGATCGCGATAGGCCAGCGCCCCGCGCGTCTCGACGAACACCGCGGCGAGGCGCGCGTGGCGGAAGTGCTCGCTCACCACCACGTCCGCGGAGGCGAGCGCGCGCTCCGCGTCGCCCATGCCCCCGCGGGCGATCACCGCGGCATTGTCGGGCCAGTCCGCGTGCAGGCGCGTCCGGGAGCCCAGCGCGTCCTCCGGGGTGATGAGGGCGGGCAGGGGCTCGTAGTCGACGGCGACGCGCTCGATCGCGTCGGCGAGGCGGTACGGATCGTCGGCCACCACCACCGCGACGCACTCGCCCACGTAGCGGACGACGTCGCCCGCGAGCACGCGCGCCGCGAAGGGCCGGCCCTTGTGCGCGCCGTCGGCCGAGGCCAGGATGGGCCGCGCGGCCTCGGACAGATCGGCGGCGCTCCACGCCGCGACGACGCCGGGCAGGGTCCGCGCCTCGCGGGTGTCGATCGCGCGGATCCGCGCGTGGCCGTGGGCGCTTCGCACCACTCCGAGGTGGAGCAATCCCTCCCGGGTCATGTCGTCGAGATACCGGCCGGCGCCGACGAGGAGGCGGCGGTCTTCCACGCGGCGGGGCGAGCTGCCGATCAGGTCGGTGGTCTGGTCCATCCGCGCAGTGTAACCGCGGCGGCGGGCGCTCGCTCGACTACTTGGCCAGCGCCTCGCGCATCTTGGCCAGCGCGGAGCCGTACACGTGGTCGGGCCGCAGGACCATCGCGACGCGCTTGTCCCCCTCGGTGATCCGGTCGTACTCGGCCCAGTCCCGGCTGCGGCGCCGCGTGGTGGCGCTGTAGATGTGGCGGCGCGCCAGGCGCAGCGCCTCGGGATCGGTGTTGCCCGAGTGGGTCAGCTCGGCTTTGCCCTCGAAGACCAGGAACCCGGACCACCAGTCGGCGTGGGAGACCAGCAGCGAGCAGCGCGGGTCGCGCAGCAGGTTCTTGAACTTCATGCGGTTCTCGGTGATGGAGATGCCCACGCCGCCGTCGCGCGGGTAGACCGTGACGATGCTGAGCTGGGGCATGCCGTTCCGCCGGAACGAGGTCAGGACCCCCTGCGGGTTGTCGTGGATGAATTGCTCGATCTGCGGGGCCAGCGGCGGGTGCGTCGGCATCGAGGTCTCCTTTGTGAGGGACGGATCAGGCCGCGGTCACCCCGCCGTCGACCGGCAGCGCGGCGCCGGTGATGAACGAGGCCTCGTCGGACAGCAGGAAGAGGGCGGCGTTGGCGATCTCCTCGGGCCGCCCGGTGCGCCCCAGCGGCACCGATCCGCCGGCGCGCCGGCGCACGAGGTCTTCCGGATCCATGCCCGCGGTCGACTTCTGATCCGGCCGCGCGACGAAGACGCGCAGCATCGGGGTGTCGATGGGACCCGGGCAGACCGCGTTGACGCGGATCTTCTCGGGGGCCAGCCGCACCGACAGGCTCTTGACGAAGCCGACCACGCCGAACTTGCACATCGAGTAGACCGGGCTGTACGAGGAGCCCTGCAGCCCCGAGGTGGAGGCGGTGAAGAGCAGGCTGCCGCCCCCGCGGGCGCGCATCTCGGGAATCGCCGCCTCGGTGGTGAGCAGCACCGTGCGGAGATTGAGGTCGATGGCGAGGTCGAACGCGTTCATGTCGATGCCCTCGACCGCGGCGGGTCCGGGGTGGCCGACGTGGTTCCACACGAAGTCCAGGCCCTTGAACCGCGCCACCGTGTCCCACACGATGCGCCGGGAGTCCTCGTCCTTGGTGAGGTCGGCAACGAGCCCGTGCGCGGTGCCGCCCGCGCCCGTGATCTCGCTCACCACGCGCTCGACGCCCGCCGCGTCCACGTCCACCACCGCGACCTGGGCGCCCTCGCGGGCGAAGCGCAGCGCGCCCGCCCGGCCCATGCCCGACGCGGCGGCGGTCACGATCCCGATCTTCCCGGCTAGTCGCATGCTGGATCCTCCCGGAGTGAAATGGGCCCCGATTCTACACGACTGTCGAGCCATGGGCGGCTTCGGCTATCATGGCCGCGCCATGCGCGTGGACCGGATCTTCGAGGGCGGCAACCTCCTGACCATGGACGCCGCGCGTCCGCGCGCCACCGCGCTGGCCGTGCTGGGCGGTCGCATCGTGGCGGTGGGCGAGGGGAGCGAGCTGCGCCGCCACCTCGACGCGGAGCGGGTGGTGAGCCTGCAGGGCCGGACGGTAGTGCCGGGCTTTCACGATGCGCACAATCACATGCCGTCGTTCGGCATGGGTCTCGACGACGTCCCGCTCTCCTCTCCGCCGGTGCGGAGCGTGGAAGACATCCTGCGCGCGGTGGCCGCGCAGGCCGCGACCCGGCCGCGAGGCTCCTGGATCGTGGGCGGCGGCTACGACCAGAACAAGCTCGCCGAGGGGCGCCATCCACGGGCCGCGGAGCTCGACACGGTCGCCCCCGACCATCTCGTCTGGCTTCGCCACACCTCGGGCCACATGTGCGTGGTGGGCGGGCGCGTGCTCGAGGCCATCGGCGTCGAGCGCGTCCCGGTGCCCGAGGGCGGCGTGGTCGAGCGCGACGCCAGCGGGCGTCCCACCGGGCTGCTCCAGGAGCAGGCCCAGGGTCTGGTCCGCGCGCTGGTCTACCCGTACCCGCAGGCCGAGCTGGTCGCGGCGATCGGACGGGCGAGCGCGCACTACCTCCGCGAGGGGCTCACGAGCGTCCAGGAGGCCGGGGTCGGCGCCGGGCTCGTGGCGCGTAGCCCGGTGGAGCTGTCGGCCTGGCAGGAGGCGCGTCGCCAGGGCGCGCTCGGGGTGCGGGCCACCCTGATGATCGCCGCGGAGGCGCTCCACGATCTGCCGCACGCGGCCGCCGACGGCGACGGGTTCGGTCTCGATCTCGGCCTTCGCACCGGCTGGGGCGACGAGTGGCTGCGCATCGGCGCGATGAAGATCTTCTCCGACGGCTCGCTCATCGGCCGCACCGCCGCGATGTGCTGCGATTTCGCGGGCGAGGCGGGCAATCGCGGCTTCTTCCAGATGGACGTCGAGCGGCTGCGCCGCATCATCACGCGCGCCCATCGGGCGGGGTGGCAGGTGGCCACGCACGCCATCGGCGATCGCGCGATCGCCACCGTGCTCGACATCTACCAGGACGCGCTCGCGGCCCATCCGCGCGCCGACCACCGGCACCGGATCGAGCACTGTGGCGTCTGCCGGCCCGAGGACGTGCAAAGGCTGGCCGCGCTCGGCGTCATCCCGGTCCCGCAGGGCCGCTTCATCAGCGAGATCGGCGACGGCATGCTCGCGGCCCTCGGCCCCGAGCGGTCCCCCTGGTGCTACCGGCAGCGGAGCTTCATCGAGGCGGGCCTGGCGCTGCCCGGCAGCTCCGACCGCCCGGTGGTGCAGGGCGCCCCGCTCCTCGGCATCCACGACATGGTCAACCAGCGAACCGCGAGCGGCCGGCCCTTCAATCCCTCGGAGGCGCTCGCCGCCGAGGAGGCGATCCGCTGCTACACGCTCCACTCGGCCCGCGCCGCCTTCCGCGAAGCGGATCTGGGCTCGCTCGAGCCCGGCAAGCTCGCGGACTTCGCGGTGCTCTCGGCCGACCCCACCGCGATCGACCCCGGCGGCATCGGGGCCATCGACGTGCTGGCGACGGTGGTGGGCGGCCGGGTCGCCCACGATCGCATGGGTCTCGACTAGGGCTCTACGTAGCGCCTGAGCCGCTCGAACCAGATCAGCTTGTCGCGGAAGCCGGGATAGGACGCGTTCAGCCCGCTCGGGTTCGGGAGCACGAAGACCCGGGCCCGGCCGATCCGTTCCGGCTTGGCCCCCGGGCCGGGGCTCCCGCTCGGTCCGAAGAAGGCGCGATAGACGGTGACGCCGACGAAGGCGACGGTCCGCGGCTTCACCCGTCCGATCAATCGCGCGAGCCGCGCGCGCCCGGCGGCGTACTCCGCGCGGGTGAGCTCGGCGGCCGCGCGAGTCGGGCGCGGCACGATGTTGGTCAGCCCCAGCCCGAACGACGGCAGGCGCGCGTCGTCCTGGTAGGTGAAGGCGCTCGGGGTCAACCGGGCCGCGTGGAGCAGCCGCCAGAACGGATTGCCCGGACTGGCGAAGTGGTGGCCGACCTCCGCCGAGCGCAGCGACGGATTGATTCCCACGAAGAGAATGCGCGGGCGAGGCCCGACGCGGTCGGGCAGGCGCTTCATCCGCCTGGCGCGTTTCGCCGGGTGGCATCGCCGGCGCCTCGGGGGCAGAATGGGCGCGAACGCCCGATCGCGGCAAGGAGGAATACATGGCCATCGCGCTCACTGACGATGTCAGGAAGCTGATCGACGGACCCAACTTCGCCCACCTCGCGACCATCATGCCCGACGGCTCGCCCCAATCGGCCCCGGTCTGGGTGACGCGGGAGGGCGACCTGATCCTCGTGGGGACCGGCGAGGGTTCCCTCAAAGCGAAGAACACCCGCCGGGATCCGCGGGTCGCCCTGTCGATCGTGGACTTCGGGGATCCCTACGTCGAGGCGCAGATCCGCGGCCGGGTGGTCGAGCGGCGACCGGACCCCAAGTTCGTGGTGAAGGACGCCACCGCCCGCAAGTACACCGGGAAGGACTTCCCCTGGCGCAATCCCGACGGGGTCACCCTCGTCATCGCGGTGGACCGGGCGAGGTTCGCCAAGATCCCGTTCGTCCACGCGCCGACCGCGGCCGCGCGCTAGCGCGCGGCCGGGGCGGCGAGCACCTGGGCCGCGGCCTTCTCGACCGTGGTGCCCTTGAAGAAGTCGGGGTTGACCTCGCCCCAGAAGCGCACCGCGTTGCCGAACATGAAGTCGCGGAAGTCGCCGTCGTCGAGCAGCCCGTGCTCGACCAGCTCGTAGGCCTCCGGGACCACCTCGGTCATGTCCGGCACGTCGAAGTGGCCGATGTCGGAGCTGAAGATCGCGTTGAGGCGGGCGCGCATGGGATTGGCCTTCGTGTTGAACGCCCAGGCGTTGGCGGGGTCGTCGGCCTCGCAGCCGAAGTAGAAGCGCGGCACGAAGAGATCCCGGATGTCCTGCTTCCGCTCGATCCGGCAGCGGAAGTAGTCGTCCACGTCCTCCACCCCGCCGGTCAGCTCGGAGTTCGAATCGCCCTCCAGTCCCTCGCCGCGGCGCACCGCCTCGACGACCTCCGGCCGGCCGTACTTCTGCGCCAGCTCCAGCAGCTTCGCGCGGTCGAGCTTGCTCGGGTGAGTGGACTGGATGGCCTGCCCGTTGCGCTTCTCCCAGTGGCCGATCAGATCCGCGTAGAGCATGCACGCCCAGCCCACTCCGCCCTCGAGGAACGCGAAATTGAGGTCCGGGAACCGGCGGGTGACCCCGCCGAAGAAGAGGGCCTTGGCCACCGCGTGGCCGGCGGAGGCGAAGTGGCCGATGTGGTTGTAGCAGAAGTTCGACGGCGAGTTGCGCAGCAGGATCGAGCGGGCGCC
>DATFUK010000559.1:0-10664 GCA_035260865.1 Candidatus Methylomirabilota bacterium
GCGCGGCACGCTCTTGAAGTAGCCCATCAGCAGCCACGCGCAGAACGGGATCAGCAGGGTGGGGTAGGTGAGCATCACCGCGCTCAGGGTGTTGCCGAGCTCGAGCTTGTTGATGATGTCGGCCATCGGGATGAAGAGGAGCGGCTGGGGGACCAGATAGGTGGCGGCGATCCCGATGGCCACGACCGCGGCCCCGGGGAAGTTCATGCGGGCGAGCGGGTAGGCGATCATCGCGCCCAGGATCAGCGAGGCCGCGGTGGTGATCACCGCCACCAGCATGGTGTTGTACGTCCACGTGAGGAAGTTCGTGTCGGCGAACAGGTCGTGGTAGTGCTTGAGGGTGGGCTGGTAGACCACCAGCGGCATGATCTTGGCGTTGTAGAGCTCGCGGTTCGGCTTGATGGACGCGATCAGCATCCAGTAGAACGGGAACAGCATCACCACCAGGCACACCGCCACCGGCAGGTAGATCCGGAGGATCCGCGAGATCCAGCCCCGCCCCTCGATCACGACTGTCGCCTCAGGTAGAGGGTCAGCGCCACGATCATGACCGCGAGGGCGGGGAGCATGGCGAGCGCCGCGGCGGCTCCCATGCCGAGCTGGCCTCCCGACATCCCGAGGTCGAACGCGTAGGTGACGAAGACCTGGGTGGCGTTGGCGGGGCCCCCGTGGGTGAGGGCGTAGACGATCTGGAAGTCGGAGAAGGTGAAGATCACCGAGAACATGGTCACGATGATCAGGATCGGCTTGATGATCGGCAGGGTCACGTGCAGGAAGCGCTGGCGTACCGAGGCGCCGTCGATGGCGGCGGCCTCGTAGAGCTCGGGCGAGATCGTCTGCAGCCCGGCCAGCAGGGTGATGGCGTAGAAGGGGATGCCGCGCCAGGTATTGACGATGATGATCGCCACCATCGCGAGCGTCTTGTTGCCGAGCCAGGAGAAGCCGCTGGACACCGCGCCGGTGTGCACGAGCAGCCAGTTGATGACGCTGAAGGTGGGATCGAAGATCCACATCCAGGCCACCGTGCTGAGGATGGTCGGCACGATGAAGGGCAGGAGCAGGAAGGCGCGGACGAGGCTCCGCCCGCGGAAGTGCTGGTTGATGACGAGGGCCATCGCGAGGCCGCCCAGCAGCTTGAGCACGGTGGTGACGATGGTGTAGACGAAGGTGTTGCGGGTCACCTGCCAGAACACCGCGTCGTGCGCGAGGGTGATGAAGTTGCCGAGCCCGACGAACGTGCCCGGCTTGGCCACCGGCCGATCCTGGAGGCTCAGCCAGACCCCGTAGAAGAGGGGATAGGCGACGAACGCGAGCAGGAAGAGGACGCCCGGCGCCAGCATGATCCAGCTGAACGCCCCTTCCCGCTCGAGTACGCCGTGAAGCAGGCGCGGCCGGACCGCGACCGGGACCGATCGGGTCACCAGGTCGGGCCGGACCGCCATCGCCTACTTCGCCTTGTAGATCTGCTTGAGCTGCGCGGCCGCGGTGGCGATGACGTCCTTGGTCGAATCGCCCCGGCAGGCCTTGGCGAACATGTCGCAGAGCACGTACTTGGCCACGCTCTCCGACATCGCGTGGCCGGGAGGCCCGGGCCACCCGTGCAGGCGCGACGTCTTCAGCGACTCCTTGAAGGGCATGTACTTCGGATCCGCGTTCCACATCGGGTGGTTGTCGTAGCCGGTCAGGAACGGCGCGTAGTAGGCGTCGCCCGCGACGAGCCAGCGCGAGAGCTGCTTGTCGTCGTAGAGCCAGCGCAGGAAGGCTTTGGCCGCGGCCGGGTCGGGGGCGTGCGAGGCGATCGCGTGCGACTGCGGATTGTAGAGGTGGTAGCGGCCCTTGGGGCCCTGCGGATTGAGGCCGTGGTCGGTGACCTTGGCGATGTCCGGGAAGTCGCGCTTGGCCACGATCAGGATCGACATCGCGTTGTTGGTGCAGGAGATCTGCTCGCCGAAGAACGCCTTGTTGTTGTTGACGTCGGTCCAGCCCAGCACGTCCTCGAGCATCGTCTCCTGGTAGAACCGGCGGCAGAAGTCCACCGCCTTCGCGGTCTCGTCGGAGTCGATCAGCACCGTCTTGCCGTCCTTGTCGACCTCGCGCCCGCCGTACGACCAGAGGAGCGGATACATCCAGCCGTGGTTGTCGCCGAAGCCGTGCCCCAGCTCGAAGCCGAACGGATGGCCCTTCTTCTTGAGCATGCGCCCGACGGTGAGCAGGTCTTCCCAGGTGTCCGGGAACTTGGTGACGCCTACTTCCTTGAACCAGTCGGTGCGATAGCACTCGAGCTGGCCGATGTTGCCCCAGGGGACCGCCTTCCACTTCTTGTTCACCACCACCGCGTCGAGGATGTTGTCGTGCCAGGGGCCGATCTTCTTGCCGACCTCGTTCGCCACGTCGGTGACGTCGAGCAGGCCCTGGTCGAAGAGATGCGGCCAGTTGACCCCGGTGTGCACGATCTCGGGACCGGCCTTGGTCTCCACGATCGTGGTGAGCCGGGTGAGCATGCTGCCCACGCTCACCGGCTCGTAGCCGACCTTGATGCCGGTGAGCTTCTCGTACTCGGGGGAGAGGGTCTTCACGAAGAAGTCGTCGAAGCCCTTGATGAACGAGCTCTCGTGGACGACCGTCATCGACTTGACCGCGGCGCTCGCGCGCCGGGGAGCTACCGCGGCGGCCGCGCCGCCGACCAGGGCCGTGGTCAGGAATTCACGTCGAGTGCTCATGAGACCTCCTCCGCGACGAGGCGGACCGGTGGGGGGCAGTTCACTGCTCGGGCAAAGCGGGAGGGATTGCGCGCGCGGCGCACCGAGTGGAGCGTTCGTGATCAGGCACCGACGCCATCCGGGCCTCCGCGAAGCGGCCAGCTGGGGAGCGTGTCCGGGACTTTAGGCCCGGCGGGCCAAGCCTGTCAAGGCGCCCGGCCGCCCCGCTTGACCGGCCGGGGGGCGGGCGCTGCCGTCGGGGCGCCCGCGCGGCGCTCCGGGCCGCCCGGCGCGTGGCCCTCGACCGTTTCTCCGACTGGAGGAGCCCAAGATGACCGATCGATCCCGCGTCGCCTCGCTTCGCGTCGTCCTCGTCGTGGTGGGCCTGATCTTCCTGGTCGGTGTCTTCCCCCTCACCCGGCTGTGGCCGGCCGGCTGGTCGTGGGGGACCGGGCATTCGCACTACCTGATGATGATCCTGGGGGTCTACGCGACGCTCGGGATCTTCCTGATCGCGGCCTCCCGGAATCCGCTGGCCCACCGGAGCCTGATCTGGTTCACGGTGTGGTCGAGCGTGGTGCACGCGGTCATCATGGCGATCCAGGCCATGGGCGATCCGATGGAGCGCGGGCACCTGGTGGGGGACGTGCCGGCGCTCCTGGTGGTGGCGGTCGCCCTCGCCGTGCTCACGCCGCGCGGGCCGGCGCGGGTCTGACGCTAGCGCGAGGCGGGGCCCACCACCTCCATGAGGGCGCCGAGCCCGCGGTGGAACGTCGGGGCCCCGCCCGGCACCACGCAAGCCTCCAGGACCTCGAACAGCTCCGCGGGGGTGGCCCCGAACTGGATGGCCCGCCGCATGTGGGCCACCAGCCCGGCGCGCTCGCCGCCGCGGAAGCAGAGCAGCGCGATGGCCACGAACTCGCGCACCTTGGCCGAGACGTGCCGGCCCTCGCCGAGGGAGAGCTCGTAGAGGCGGTTGTAGGACTCGACGAACTCCGGATCCTGGCGGGCCGCGAACTCCCACTCGGGGTACATGTAGCCCCGCGCCGCCTTCATCTTCGCGATCAGCGCTTCCGCCTGCTGCTCCCGGTCGTCTGGCATGGTCTCTAGTCCTTTGGTAGTCCGAGCACGCGCTCGCCGATGATGTTGCGCTGGATCTCGCTGGTGCCGCCCGCGATCGTGTACTGTCGGGCGCTCAGCACGCGGTTGTACCAGCGCGGGCCGTCGGGCACCTGGGGGCTCGCGCGGTTGACCAGCGCGTGCGGGCCGAGCAGCTCGCCCGCGAAGTCGGCGATGCGCACGCCCAGCTCGGAGCCGAAGAGCTTGAGGATCGAGCCCTCGGGCCCCGGCGGCTCCCCGCGGAGCTGCCGCGTCAGGTTGCGCATGCGCGTGTAGCGCTGGCACTGCGCCTCGATCACGAGCTGGGCGAAGCGCTGGCGGATCACCGGATGCTCCCACGCGGGCCGGCCGTCGAGCGGCACCGTCATGGCGAGCGCGCGCAGCCGGGCCAGCTGCTCCTCGTGGCCGCGGCCGCCGCCGCCCTTGCGCTCGTACATCAGGGTGGTCATCGCGGGCTTCCAGCCCTCGTTCTGCCGGCCGATCAGGTTGGCCTTGGGCACCGCCACGTCCACGAAGAAGACCTCGTTGAAGTGCCGGTGCCCGTTGAGCAGCACGAGGGGCCGGACCGTGATGCCGGGGGTCTTCATGTCCACCAGGAGGTAGCTGATGCCGCGGTGCTTGGGCGCGCCCGGATCGGTGCGCACGAGCAGGTAGATCCAGTCCGCGAACTGGGCGCCCGAGGTCCACACCTTCTGCCCGTTGACGATGAAGTGGTCGCCGCGGTCCTCCGCGCGCGTGCTCAGGCTCGCGAGGTCCGAGCCCGCGCCCGGCTCCGAGTAGCCCTGGCACCAGATGTCGTCGGCGCCCAGGATGCGCGGCAGGTAGCGCTGCTTCTGCGCCTCGGTGCCCCACTCGATGATGGTCGGGCCCGCCATGCCGATGCCCGAGTAGCCGGGCAGCACGGGTGCGCGCGCCCGGAAGCACTCCTCGTCGTAGATGACCTGCTCCATCAGGGTGGCGCCGCGCCCGCCGTAGTCCTTGGGCCACGAGATCCCGACCCAGCCCGCCGCGTACATGCGGCGCTGCCAGTCGCGGCGGCGCTCGAACGTCTCGCGGTCCGGCGCGACCCGCTCGTCGGTCGGGTCCTCGATGCGGAGATCGTCGGTGAGGTTGGCGGCGAGCCAGCGGCGGATTTCCGCGCGGAAGTGCTCCTGCTCGGGCGTGTAGGTGAAGTCCATAGGGCCCTCTTCTAGCACCGCTGCGCCCCCGACTCAAGGCGTGCTACATTCAGCGGTATCTCAACGCGGTATCCCCTGGCCACGGAGGCGGCATTGGCTCACAAAGGCATGAAGTTCGGCATCTTCCTCGCCCCGTTCCACAAGGTCGGCGAGAACCCCACGCTCGCGATGAATCGCGACATGGAGCTGATCGAGTGGATGGACTACCTCGGCTACGACGAGGTGTGGATCGGCGAGCACCACTCCGCGGGCTGGGAGATCATCGCCTCCCCCGAGGTCTTCATCGCGGCGGCCGCCGAGCGGACCCGCCACATCATGCTGGGCTCCGGGGTCACGAGCCTGCCGTACCACCACCCGCTCATGGTGGCCAACCGCTTCGTCCAGCTCGACCACATGACCCGCGGCCGCGCCATGATGGGCTGCGGGCCGGGCGCGCTCGTCTCCGACGCGTACATGATGGGCATCGAGCCGGTGACCCAGCGCCAGCGGATGGACGAGTCGCTCGACGCGATCATGCAGCTCCTCAAGTGCGAGGAGCCGGTGACGCTCAAGACCGACTGGTTCGAGCTGCGTGAGGCGCGTCTGCACCTCGCGCCCTACACCGAGCCGCACTTCCCGATCGCGGTGGCCAGCACGATCACGCCCGCGGGGGTCATGACCGCGGGCAAGCACGGCGTCGGCGTGCTCTCGCTCGGGGCGGGGCTGCCCGGGGGGCCCGAGGCGCTCTCCAACCAGTGGAAGATCGCCGAGGAGACCGCGGCCCAGCACGGCAAGACGATGGACCGGAAGCACTGGCGGCTGGTGGTCAACGTACACGTCTCCGACGACGACGAGCTGGCGCTGCGGGAGGTGAACCGCGGCGAGCGCCACGAGACCGTGACCTACTTCGAGGACACGCTCGGCCGCCCGCCGGGCCGCGCCGACGATCCGCTGCGCGAGGGCGTGAAGATGGGCACCACCCTGGTCGGCACGCCCGACACGGTCATCCGCGGCATCGAGCGGCTTCAGGAATTGAGCGCGGGCGGCTTCGGCGGGCTCCTGTTCCGCGCGCACGAGTGGGCCAACCGCGAGCAGACCCTCAAGAGCTACGAGCTGTTCGCCCGCTACGTGATGCCGCGCTTCCAGGGCTCGCTCGCCTCCGTCCGCGATTCCAACGACTGGGCGCGCGGAAACCGCAAGACGATCTTCAGCCCCAACGTGGAAGCGGTGCGGCGCGCCTTCACGGACGCGGGCCGGGCGGTGCCGGCCGAGTACCGCACCCGCACCGTGGGCGCGCGAGACGTGGACGACCCGAAGCCGTCCTAGCCGCGGCGTCGATTCCGATTCCCATGAGGGCGGCCGCCTTCGTCCGGCGATCGATCGCACCGACGGTGGCGGTGCTGCTGGCCGCGCTGGGGGCGGCCGTCCCCGCCCAGGCGCGCATCGTCGCGGTGCGCGTCGATCGCACCGAGCCCTTCGCGGACGGCGCGTCGTTCGGCGCGGCCGGTGCCTACCAGCTGATCGTCGGCGTGGCCCGGGGCGAGGTGGACCCGCGCGATCCGGCCAACGCGGGCATCGTCAATCTCGCCCGCGCTCCCCGGAACGCCCGCGGCCTCGTGGAGTACGAGACCGACTTCTACCTGCTGCGCCCCGCCGATCCCGCCAAGGGCAATCGCAAGATCGTCTACGAGGTCAACAACCGCGGCCGCAAGCTCCTCTTCCCGTACTTCATGGACGCGCCCGCCGCGGGTAACGACCCGCGCTCGGCGGCCGACGTGGGCAACGCCTTCCTGCTCCGGCAGGGCTACACGCTCGCGTGGAGCGGCTGGGATCCGGATGCCCCGCGTGCGGCGGGCGGGCTCGCCATGCAGGCTCCGGTGCCCTCGGACGGCGGCCGGCCCATCGTGCGGACGATCCGCGAAGAGCTGGTCTCGGGTACCCGCGGTCAGCTGGTGGAGGTCTTCCGCCTGGGCTACGAGGCGGCCACCCTCGACCAGTCGGCGGCGCGGCTCACCGTGCGCCGCAACGAGGCGCATCCGCCGTCGGAGGTGCCGGCCGGCGAGTGGGCCTACGTGGACGCGCGCTCGATCCGCCTGCTGCCCGCGGGCACCCGACCGGGGCCCGGGACCATCTACGACTTCCGCTACCCGGCGCGCGATCCCAAGGTGCTGGGCCTCGGCTTCGCCGCGACGCGCGACTTCGTCTCGTTCCTGCGCCACGAGCCGGGCACCCGGGCGGCGCCCAACCCGGCCGGGAACGGGATCCGCGCGGTGCTGGCGGTGGGCGTCTCGCAGAGCGGGCGCTACCTCCGCGATCACATCGGCCAGGGCTTCAATCGCGACGAGACCGGGCGCCGGGTCTTCGACGGGGTGCTCGCGCACATCTCGGGGGCCGGGCGCGTATTCCTCAACGCGGAGTTCGGGCAGCCCGGCCGCACGAACACCCAGCACGAAGATCACCTGATGCCGGAGAACGAGTTCCCGTTCTCGAGCGTCCGCCTCACCGATCCGGTCACCGGCCGGACCGGGGCGCTGCTGCGCGGCGACGGCTCGGACCCGCGGCTGATCGAGGTCAATACCTCGACCGAGTACTGGCAGAAGGGCGCGTCGCTGCTCCACACCGACCCGCTCGGGCGGCGCGACGTGCCGCTGCCCGCCGGCGCGCGCGTCTACCTGGTGGCGGGCACCCAGCACGGCGGCCGCGCCGGGCTCAGCGCGGCGCCGGGCCCGTGCGCGAACCCGCGCAATCCGCACAGCCCGGCGCCCGCGCTCCGGGCCCTGCTCACCGCGCTCGACCGCTGGGTGAGCGACGGGGTCGAGCCGCCCCCGAGCCGCGTGCCCACCCTCGCGGGCCGCACGCTGGTCCCGCCCGACGACACCGGGTTTCCGTCCATCCCGGGCGTGCGCCGCGTGCTCGAGGTCAACCGCATCGCGGTCTTCGGCGACTGGGTCGACCCCCGGCCGGATGCGACGAGATCCTACCGGCCGCTGGTGTCGCGCGTGGACGGAGACGGCAACGAGGTGGCGGGCATCCGTCTGCCCGCCATCGCGGTGCCGCTCGGCACCCACACCGGCTGGAACGTGTACCGGGAGCCGTTCCCGGACGGCGAGCTCTGCGACCGCGACGGGACCTTCGTCGCGTTCGCGCGGACCCGGGCCGAGGGGTTGGCCACGGGCGACCCGCGCCCGTCCCTCGAGGAGCGCTACGGCAGCCACGACGCGTACGTGGCGCGCGTCGAGGCGGCGACCGCCGCGCTCGTCGGGGCCCGGCTCCTGCTCGCCGAGGACGCCGACCGGATCCGCGCGGCGGCCCGGCGCGCGAATCCGATCGGCCCCTGACGCCGTGGGCATCGAGCTGCGCGACGCGCGTCGCTCGCTGCTCGATCGCGAGTGGCTGATCAACGTCTATCCGTTCTACCTCCACGACCTCTCCGCGTTCGACGACTCGTACTACACCCTGGACGATCGGGGCCTCTGGAGCCCGGATCATCTGCCGAGCTGGCTGCAGGAGGACACAGATCACCCGTTCATCCTGCTCGAGTCGGGGCGCCGCGTCGGCTTCGCGCTCGTGAACCAGGCCCCGTCTCCCCACCTGCAGCCGGGAATGGACTTCCGCATGTCCGAGTTCTTCGTGCTGCGGTCGTACCGCGGCCAGGGGATCGGGCGGCGGGCGGTGTTCACCCTCTTCGATCGGTTCCGGGGAAGATGGGAGATCTTCGAGCTCCCGCGCAACGAGCCCGCGATCCGGTTCTGGCGCGGGGTGATCGGCGCGTACGGTCGCTACGCGGAGACGAGCGGCCCCTCCCACGTGCGCCAGGTCATCGATACTACCCAGTAGTTCGTTCCGGTCGCGCGATCCGCGCGCGGCCCGGTCGACGGAAAACGCGGATCGCGCCGGGTTTTTCGGCGCGGCATGGATGTTGCTCCCTTCAGCGAAGGAAATCGCGTCGAAAGGAGCGCCCCATGCTGCGACCGATCAAGAACGTGCTCAACTACCGGATCCTCGCCACCGACGGAGAGATCGGCAGCGTCAGCGATCTCATCGTGGACGATCAGGAGATGAAGCTACGCTACCTGGTCATCGACACCGGCAACTGGCTCCCCGGCAAGAAGGTCGTGCTCTCGACCGCCTGGATCAGCAGCGTGGCTCCCGAGCGGGAGACGGTGGTGATGAACATCGAGAAGAAGCGCATCCAGGAGGCGCCCGAGTACAAGCCGGACGCGGATTTCAGCCGCGAGTACGAGACGAAGCTGCACGACTACTACCGCTTCCCGTACTACTGGCTGTAGCTACCAGCTCCTGGTTTCACCCGGATTCAGGATCCAGGCGGTGTCGGCGCCGAGGTGGCGCCGCTCGATCTCGGCCCGGAGGCGGGTGGGCGGCTCGTCGTACGGCTCGCGGGCCAGCGCGAAGGTGCCCCAGTGCACGCCGAGCAGGTGGGAGGCGCGCAGGTCCAGCGTGGCCTGCAGCGCCTCCTCGGGCGACATGTGCACCGGCTTGGCGATCTCGCGCGGCGTGTAGGACCCGATCGGCAGCGCGGCCAGGTCGAACGGCCCGAGCCGCTCGCCGGTCTCGGCGAAGTGGCGGAAATAGCCGGTGTCGCCCCCGAAGTAGAAGCGCTTCGTGCCCAGCACCGCCCACGAGGACCAGAGCCGGCGGCCCTGGTCGATGACGGTGCGGCCGCTACCGTGCTGGGCCGGCGTGCACACCACCGTCAGCCCCTTGACCGTGACCGACTCCCCCCAGTTGAGCTCCACCGCGTTGGTGATCCCGCGATCGGCGAGCCAGGCCTTGATGCCGAGCGGCACGACGAAGAGCGGGTCGAACGTGCCGGCCAGCCGCCGGACGGTCGGCTCGTCCAGATGGTCGTAGTGATCGTGGGAGATCAGGACGAAGTCGATGGGCGGCAGGTCGTCGAAGGCGATGCCGGGCGGGGTGTAGCGGCGTACCCCGATGAATCCGCTGAAGGGGCCGCTACGCTCGGCCCACGTCGGATCGGTCAGGAAGTTCACCCCGTCCAGCTGCACCAGCACCGTCGCGTGGCCGATCCAGGTGACCGTCGGCGGGTGCGAGCGGTCGCGCAGGGCCGCCAGATCGGGCGTCCCGAGCGGCAGCGCCGCGACCCGGTTCTCGGTGACGAGCCAGGTGGCGCCCATCACCAGGGAGTGCAGCCGCGCCCAGTAGGACGCCCGCCGGTATTCCGGGTCGACGTTCTTGTAGGCGCTGCCCGCCCGCTCGGCCGGATCGAAGTAGCTGGGCGTCACCCGAGGCGGTTGACTCTGGGTCGCCGCCGGGTCCGGCGACGGGGTCGCCGAGAAGCCGTCGCCCGCCGCCACGCTCAGCACGATGGCGAGGAGGAACGTTGCGCCGCGGGTCATGATTAAAGGATATCGCGTCCGTCCAGCCGTTCAGAGCTGACCGCGGACCGGGAGGGAGAGCATCTCGAGGACCCGGCTCACGATCCCGCGGTTCTGCCACTGCGCGTAGGTGACCGGACGGGACCGCTCGAGATCGTCCACGAACACGCGTTCCAGCCGGCGGGCGACGTCCGCGTTGTAGACGACCAGGTTCAGCTCCTCGTTCAGCTCGAACGAGCGGCGGTCGAGGTTGGTGCTGCCGACGGTGGCCCACATGGAGTCGATCACCATCGTCTTGGAATGGAGGAGCGCCGCCCGGTACTCGTAGATCT
>DATFUK010000560.1:0-5419 GCA_035260865.1 Candidatus Methylomirabilota bacterium
CTCGGCTCGTCGAGCATCAGGAAGCGCGGCCGCGACATCAGCGCGCGCGCGATCGACAGCATCTGGCCCTCGCCGCCGGAGAGCGTGCCCGCCCGCTGGGCCACCCGCTGGCGCAGCACCGGGAAGAGCCCGAACACGCGCGCGAGCATCTCCTGGCGGCGCTTCGGATCGCGGTCGCGGAAGGTGCCGAGGCGCAGGTTCTCGGCGACGGAGAGGCGGCTGAAGAGCCGCCGCCCCTCGGGCACCAGCGCGACGGCCTCGCCCGCGCGGACCTCGAGCGACACGCCGTGGAGCGCGACCACGCCGCCCGCGTAGGCCACGTGGGCGTCCCGGACCGAGAGGAGCGCGGCGCCCGCCGGCGGAGCGGGGCTAGGCGCGGCCACGGTAGCGGTCTCCCAGGTAGGCGGTGATCACCCGCTCGTCGCGCGCGACCTCGGCGGGCGGGCCTTCGGTGAGCTTCTCGCCGTGGTCGAGCACGACCACCCGGTGCGAGAGCGGCATCACCACCTCCATCACGTGCTCGACCACGCAGATGGCGAGGCCCAGCTCGGAGTGGATGCGGCGCACCAGCTCCACCGCGGCGGCGGTCTCGAACGGGGTCAGGCCCGACATGGCCTCGTCGAGCAGCAGGAGGCGCGGGCTCGTGGCGAGCGCGCGGGTGATCTCGAGCCGCTTCTTGTCGGCCAGGGTGAGGGCGGCCGCGACCACGTCCTCCTTGCCCGCGAGGCCGGTGAAGGCGAGCAGCTCGAGCGCGCGGGCCCGCGCGGGGCCGACCCGGCTGGTGCGCCGGAGGGCGCCGCAGATCACGTTCTCCAGCACCGTCATGCGCCCGAAGCTCCGCACCACCTGCCAGGTGCGCGCGATGCCGAGGCGGCAGACCCGCTCCGGCCGCGCGGTGGAGATGTCGGTGCCGTCGAGCACGATCCGCCCCTCGTCCGGGTGGAGCGAGCCGCCGATGCAGTTGAAGAGGGTGGTCTTGCCGGCGCCGTTGGGCCCGATGAGGCCCACGATCTCGCGCGGCTCGATGGTGAGCGAGACGTCGCGATTGGCGACCAGCCCGCCGAAGCGCTTGGTGCACCGCTCGACCTGCAGCAGCGGGGCCACCGCGGTCAGCTCCGCTCCGGTGACGTGGGCGCCGCCGGCGCGGGCGCGCGGCCGCGGACGCGCGCGGCCCACGCGGCCCAGGGCAGCGAGAGCAGCCCGTTGGGCCGCCAGCCCGCGATCAGCATGATGACCCCCCCGTAGATGATCAGGTCGATGCCGCGGCCGGCGAGCGGACCCGCCCCGAGGGTCGTGGTCATGAGCTGCGAGATCGGGATGAGGACGATCGCCCCCAGCACCGGGCCCCAGAGCCGCCCGAGGCCGCCGACCACCGCGGCCATCATGGGCAGGATGTTCCAGTTCACCTCGAGGACCTGGTCCGGGAAGACGGCGAGGGCCCAGAAGCCGTAGAGGGTGCCGCCCGCCGCGAAGACCGCGGCCATGAGGCAGCGGGCGATCACCTTGTAGAGCCGGCTGTCGATGCCGATGGCCTCCGCGCCGTCCTGGTCGTCGCGCACCGCTCGGAAGTAGAAGCCCCACTTCGAGCGCTCGATCGCGCGGGCGCCCAGGAGGGTGACCGCGAAGAGCAGGAGCGAGAGGTAGTAGAAGCCGAGGCCCTTGCCGCGCCCGGGGAACTCCATCGTGAGCATGCCGTGCACGAAGCTGCCGCCCGCGGCCACCGGGATGAAGAGGCCCTGGCTGCCGTTGATGAGCGGCCAGGTGGCGCCGATGGGCTGCGCGATCATCCACATCGCCACGGTGGCGATCGCGAAGTAGTGCCCGCGCAGCCGGGTGACCGGGTAGGTGAGCGCCGCGCAGATGACCACCGACACCGCCACCGCCCCCAGGAGGGCGAGCCAGGCGTTGAAGCCCCAGTGGATCGACAGCAGCGCCGCGGTGTAGGCGCCGATCGCGAAGAAGATGCTCGGCCCGAAGTCGAACTGGCCGGCCCAGCCCCCGATGATGTTCCAGCCGATGCCGAGCATGGCGTTGAGCAGTACCAGGAACCCCACCGTCTCGTAGTAGATCTGGCCGCTGCGCTCGAAGGGAATCGGGTAGAGCAGGGCCACGAGGATGGCGACCGCCCAGATCACCGGCTGGGCCCGCCCGGCGCGGGCCGGCGGACTAGAAGCGGCCAAACAGCCCCTGGGGCCGGAACAGGCCGATCAGGATGTAGGACCCGAAGACGAACGCGTCCTTGAACGCGGGGGGCAGGTAGGCCGCGGTCACGCTCTGCACCACGCCCACCAGGAGCGCGGCCAGCAGCGTGCCCAGGACCGAGCCGAAGCCGCCCAGGGCCACGATCGCGTAGGCGAGCACGGTGAAGGAGAGGCCCGCCTGCGGGTACACCGAGAAGAAGTTGGCGAGGATGACGCCGGCCACCGCGACCAGCGCGGTGCCGAGGCCCCAGGCCACCGCGTACATCCGCTGGGGCCGGATGCCGACCAGCATGGCCGCGTCGCGGTCCTCCGCGGTGGCCTGCATCGCGAGGCCGAAGTCGGTGCGGTCGATCAGCAGGTAGAGCAGGAGGAAGAGGCCCAGCGCGATCAGCCCGCCCACCAGCAGCGGCACCCCGATGCGCACGCCGCCCAGGGAGAGATTGGCTCCGCTCAGCCGGGTGAGCAGGCTGCCCTCGATGAAGCGGTAGTCGCTCGTGAAGAGCGCGACCACCCCGTTCTGGATGAAGAAGAAGAGCCCGACGGTGGCGAAGATCTGGGTGAACATCTCGCCGCGCTGGACCCTCTGCATGAGGAGCCGGTACACGAGCACCCCCAGGCCGTACATGGCCACCGCGATCGGGACCATGGAGATGAGCGGGTCCCAGCCGAGCGACACGCTCAGTCCCCACGCCCCGAACATGCCGAGCATCATGAACTCGCCGTGCGCGAAGTTGATCATCTCCATCAGGCCCCAGATGATGGCGAGCCCCACCGCGACCAGCGCGTAGAGCAGCCCCATCTGGAGCCCGTCCGCCACCGCCTGGAGGAAGATGATCACGATCGGCGGCTACTTCTTGCTTCGGGTCTCCCGCTCCTGCCAGGACGGGGACGGGAAGATCGGCTTGAAGCCGGCCTGGGCCGCGAGATCCCACGGCCAGATGGTGTGCTTCTCGTCGTCCCAGCCGATCTGGGTGACCACGCCGGTGGCCAGCTCGTTCTGGCGGTTCTTGTCGAACCTGATGCCCTTGTAGTCGATGATCATCATGTCGGGCTTCATGTCGGTCTCGTTGGCCGCCTTGGCCAGCGCGGCCGGGTCCACCGACTTGGCGCGGTTGATGGCGTCGGCCATCCACAGCATGCCGGTGATCTCGCGCATCGCCAGCTCACCCATGTCCTGCCCGCGGCTGTACTTCTTGTAGATCTCGTTGACCTTCTTCCACGACGCCTTCTTGCTGGCCAGGTCGATGGCGGTCGGATCACGGCCGAGCCAGCCCGCCGCGCCCGCGGTCGGCTTCTGCGCGGTCAACCAGGTCTGGTCGGAGTAGGCGCCGTTGCTGGTGGCGAGCACCTTGGGCATGTAGCCGGCGCGCTTCATGTCGGCCTGGAACACGGTGGTCTCCGCCGGGTACTGGACCGCGAAGAGGATGTCCGGGTTCGCGGCCTGCAGCCGCTGTATCTCGGAGGCCAGCGTGGTGGCGCCGGTCTTGGTGGTGAGGTCGGCCACGATCTTGTAGCCGTCCTTCTCGGCCAGGCTCAGCGCGATCTTGCGGTTGTCCTGGCAGAACAGGTTGTCGCAGGTGAACAGCGCGATCGTCTTGAGGTCCTTGGGCCCGCCGTGCGCCGGCCACTCCTTCAGGAACTGGAACACGCTCGCCACCATGGTGCTGTCGTTGGGGCCGGTGCGGTAGAACCACTTGAAGCCCTTCTCGGTCAGGGTGGGGGAGGCGCAGGGATGGCAGCTCATCGGGATGCCGTAGCTGTCCACCAGTGGCTGGATGATCGAGGTGTTGCCGCTCGTGCCCTCGCCGTTCAGCCAGTGGACCTTGTTGACCGTGATGAGCTGCTCGGCCAGGGTGCGCGCCTGGTCGCCGCGGCTCTGGTCGTCGCGCACCACCAGCGTCATCTTGGCCCCGCCCAGGCCCGGGAAGCCCTTGCCGGGTCCGAGCGGGACGGCGAGATCCGGGTAGTCGTTGTTGACGATGTCCTCCACGGTCTGGCCGGCCCAGAGGTACTGCTGGCCCAGGCTCGCGAAGTTGCCGGTGAGCGGCAGCAGCTCGCCGATCAGCACCTCGGTGACCGGGGCCTGGGCCCGGACCGTCGGGCTCAGCGAGATGGCGACGAACGAGAGGATCGCGACGGCGGCGATGAGACGGAGCATGCGCATGCGGGGCCTCCTCCAGTGAGTGCGGTACGGACGGCTCGCGACCAGGGCGGGCGGCGGCCGGAATGGCCCGGATCCCGCCTCGCGCGCGCCGAGTCTAGCGCACGACCCCGCGCCCTGTCATCACGGAATGGAGCCGCGGGCGAATGGAGCCACCGGGGGAATGAGCCCCGGGGATGCGGCTAGAGGCGGGCCATCACCCGGTCTGCGAGCTGCTGGCTGAAGCGCCACTTCTCGTCGGTGCCGGTCGCCCACATCAGCTCGCGCAGCCCGCCGCGCTCGAGCTCCTGGATGCGCTCGATCAGCTCCTCCGGGCTCCCCACCAGGCAGGTGTCCCGCACCAGGTCCGCGTCGATCAGCTCGGCCTCGCCCGGGTGGATGTAGGTGTAGTGGCCCTCGTGGGTCCGGAAGTGCCGGTGCGCGGCCGGGATCTCCTCCACCAGCGCGCAGTAGCGCTTCCAGATGCGCCGCAGGAAGGGCGGCGGCTCGATGCCGCGCTCGTGCACCGCATCGTAGAAGTAGTAGACGCTGGCCATCACGTTGGGCCCCACCGCGCGGATGACCCGCTCGGAGTCGGCCGCCTCGCCGGGCTCGAGCAGCACGATGCTGGTGAGCGCGCACATGTGGAAGTCGGGGCCGAGCGTGCGCCCGTCGCGCCGGGCGCCGACCTGGGCCTGCGCGAGGGCCTCCGCGGGTGGCAGCCCGCGGGGCGGGATCGCGAAGACGAGCCCGTCGCCGTACTGCCCGGCCAGCTCCATGGCGCGCGGCCCGAACGCGGAGACGTAGAGCGGGATGCGCGGCTCGAGGCTCATGTACTTCTTCTCGCGGATCAGCATTCGGATCGGGTGCCGGGTGCCCTCGTGGACGTAGTCCACCGCTTGGCCCTGGAGCAGGCCGCGCAGCACGCGCAGGTACTCGCCGTAGTCCGTGATGCGCATCGGCGGCTGGCCCATGCTGCGCATCGCGGTGTTGCCGGTGCCGATGCCGAGATGCACGCGGCCCGGGGCGAGCCGGTTGAGGGTGGCCATGGCCGCCACGTGCACCGGCGGGATGCGCG